>DAIQBR010000051.1:529-3842 GCA_036781105.1 Kiloniellaceae bacterium | reverse complement strand
GATAGCGCCGCATCACCTCGGGATCGTGGCCGGGGACGATGTGGTCGGGGCTGTCGGCCAGGCGCTCCAGGGTCTCGTAGCCTTCCAGCATGGCGGCGACGTCGACCACGATGGGAAAGGGATCGCGCCCGCGGATGTTGGCGTAGAAGTGCGTCGCGTCGGAGGCCAGCACCACCTTGCCGCGCGCCGTCGCCACGCGCACCGCCTGCAGTCCTTTCGTGTGCCCACCGATGCGGTGCAGGCTGATGCCCGGCGCGATCTCCGCCTCGCCGTCGTGGAACACCACCCGCCCGGCGTAGACCCGGCGCACCATGGCGACCACGTCCTCGACGTCGTAGGCGTGGCGCAGCATGTCGTGGCGCATCAGCCGCCCGGTGGCATAGGCGACCTCGGCGTCCTGCAGGTGGAAGCGCGCCTTGGGGAAGTCGGCGAGGTTGCCCGCATGGTCGTAGTGCAGGTGGGTGATCACCACGTCCTCGACTTCCGCGCAGTCGATGCCGAGCGCCGCCAGCGCCTCGCGCGGCGTCCGCAGCAATGTGCGCCCGCGCTTCTCCGCCGCCGCGGCGCCGAAGCCGGTGTCGACCACGATCGTCCGCCCTTCGCCGCGGATCGCCCAGACGAAGTAGTCCATAGAGAAGGGCCCGTCGTGCGGGTCGGGCGAGATGAAGTTCTCCGCCGGCTGCCGTTCGACCGTGGCATAGCGCAGCGCGAAGACCTCGTAGCGCACCGCGCTCATTCCTCTTCCTCCGAACCGTGCAGCCGCTCGAGGTAGCGGTAGATCTCCGTGTGGTCGGCGCCGGCGCCCAGCGCCTGGTCGGCCTGCGCCCACATCGCCTCGCAGACCTCGGAGAGCGGCGCGGCGACGCCCAGGTGGCGCGCGATGTCGGCGGCGGTGTGCAGGTCCTTGGCCATCAGGCTCATGGCGAAGCCCGAGCCGAAGGCGCCGGAGATCACCTGCTGCTTCATCTTCACCTCGGTGGAGTTGTTGCGCCCGGTCGAGGCGTTCAGCACGTCGACCACCACTTCCGGGTCCAGGCCGAAGCGCTGCCCCACCAGGATCGCTTCCGAGGCCGCCACCAGGCCCGCCGCCGAGACATAGTTGTTCAGCGCCTTCATGGCGTGGCCGGAGCCCAGCTTGCCGGTGGCGAAGATGGACTTTCCCATGGCCTGCAGCAGCGGGCGCAGGCGCGCGACGACGGCGTCTTCGCCGCCCGCCATGATCGCCAGCGAGCCGTCGACGGCGCGTTTCACGCCGCCGGAGACCGGCGCGTCGGCCAGCGCGACTCGGGCCTTCCGTAACGACTCGGCGAGCGAAAGCGTGTCGATGGGCGAGGAAGAGCTCATGTCGACGACGATCGTCTGCGCTGCCGCCGCGGCGATCGCGCCCGCCTCAGCGACGCCGTTTGCGCTGCCGCAGAGGACTTCCCGCACCACCTTGCCGTCGGGCAGCATGGTGATGACGGCGACGACGTCACGGCAGGCCTCGGCGGCGCTGGCAACACAGGCGATGCCGCTCTCAGCGGTGAAGGCAGCGCGCGCCGACTCCGCGGAATCGAACGGTTTTACCGTGAATCCGGCCTTCGCGAGGTTGGCCGCCATGGGCCGCCCCATCTGTCCCAGGCCGATGAATCCCACCGCCGCCGGAGGCGTCACCTCCGCGCCCTCGCCACGTTCCTCGTCCAAATCCCGCCTCCCCTCTGGCATCTCGCGAAGGCGACCCTAGCAAACCCGCGCGCACCTGGGGCGCATCTTCTTTCGGCGCGGCCCTGCAAAGCTCCATTGATTTTTCAAAAAAGCCTGTCTATCAGACGATTCTTCGCCCACCTCATTCCCTGTGTCAGAAGGAATTTTCAGCCATGGCGAAAGCACCCGCGAAAAAGAAGACCGCCTCGGTTAAAGCGACCCCGAGCGACCTCAGCGACCGCGAGCACCTGGTGGAGGTCATCAAGGCCGGCACCGGCTGCACCGGCGTCGCCGCCCGCGACACCCTCTCCGCCGTGCTCGGCACCCTGCAGGCTTCGCTGAAGAAGAACCAGAAGGTTCAGCTCGCCGGCTTCGGCACCTTCGCCGTCACCCGGCGCGCCGCGTGCAAGGGCGTGAACCCGCAGACCGGCGAGCCGATCAAGATCAAGGCCTCGAAGTCCGTGCGCTTCAAGCCCGGCCGCACCCTGAAGACGGCCGTCTGAGATCGGAGATTCCGGCCGCAGGCAGCGGCCGTTTGTGCGGACCGGGCAGCACCGCCGCCGAGACCGGATGCTGTCCGGTACCGCAGACCTTACCGCCGCTTGGGCAGGCCGGCTGCTCCTCTGCGCATCGGTATACTCTCTAAATCCCCCGCCTTCAGCCACAAGCCTCTGTGGTATGCTGGTCCCGCCTAAAGGATTGGCAGCCCGAGCATCGCTGCGGCGATTGAGAGCCTTTGTCGCCGGGCTTTGCCAAGCAATCAGATGCTGTGGGCCAGCCTACTCGTTCACTGGCGACGTTTTTCGACCGAGGTCGTAGCGACGATTCTTGGAGGGATTACGCCATGACTGAGCATTGCCCGTTCTGTCTCGCAACCGACCTGCCCGGTGGCGCACGGAAATGCCGCTACTGCGGCTCCTGGCTGAATGAGACGGTGGAAGTCGAGACGCGCGAGTTGGCACGCCACGGACTTCGCGAGGAGCTGCACAAGGACCTGGCGGAGCATCGCGGTCTCGTCGACACCATGCTGAAGCGGCTGCAGACCGTGGGCGGCATCATCGTCGCCGCCGCTTTGGGCGCCGCGCTCTTCTTCGGCTACACGACTGACAAGAGCATTTCCGAAACTTCGGAGAAGATCGCCAATGACGCATCGATGAAGATCTCGGCGGCAGCAACCGAGGTCGCCAGTGACGCGTCGGTGAAGATCTCGGCGGCAGCGACGGAGATCACCGAAAAAGCCCGCACGGAAATCCGGGAGGCCGTGGAAAAGAAGATGGCCTCCGAGGAAACCCGGCAGATGATCGAAGAGGAACTGAGTGCGACGATCACTGAGCAGGTGCAAATCGAGGTCAGCGAACTTCAGGCAAGCATCACCGAACGGGTTCAGGATGCGGTCAACCAGCGCATGGGGCCCATCGCACAGTCGGTGGACGAACAGATATCATTGGCGGCCCTGCAGCTCAGTGAGCTGGACGGTCAGATCGCCGACCTCAAGGAGCAGAGCGCCGGCGCCTCCAGACAGCTTTCCACCATTCAGGCGTCCTTCGAGGGCGCCCAGGAGCAGACCGTTGAAAGTGCCGATCTCCTGACCCCGACGGACCTCATCAGGGTGGAGGAGAAAGGCGGACCG
>DAIQBR010000051.1:0-519 GCA_036781105.1 Kiloniellaceae bacterium | reverse complement strand
CTCGGGTACATGTTGGAGCAGGGCGTGGACGCCCTCAGCTATCAGCTTGGCAGCTATTACGACGGGCCGATGATCTGGCGCTATATCGACTCGCTGAAGGCCCTGCCGCAGTTCCGGCATGTCCTCATCCTGTCGCCGGGAGGCGATCAGCTGCTCGGCATGCTCGATGCCGCAACGCTTGCCGCGGTGCTCGATCCGCCCGACACCGCCGGCTTGAGCGAAAGCCTGGGCTACGACCTCTGGAACCTTCCCGACCAGGCGGAGGTCCCCGGCTGGACCGAATTCGCAGAGTGGCTGCGCAACGAAGACCTCGAGCGGCTGCGCGCCCTGCCCTCCTTCCGGCGGGCCGGCGAAGCCGTGCATCTCAACGACAGCAGCCTGGAGGTGCTCGCGGCCATGGAGCAGCGGCGCGCCGATCTGCTGCCGGTGGTCGATGACGATGAGAGGTTCGTCGGGGTGGTGGAGCGCTCGCGCCTTACCGCCAGCATCCTGCTGGAAATGGCGGCCCCGCGAAGCTGA
>DAIQBR010000050.1:0-13786 GCA_036781105.1 Kiloniellaceae bacterium | reverse complement strand
TGCCACGACAAAGCCATGCTGCAGAAAACCCTTGCACCGGGGCCGTCCATACATGATCCGCGGGTCCATGGTGCCGCTTGCACGATTCCGGCCCGTTCCGACCATGGATTGCCGGGTCAGGCCCGGCAATGACAAGGGGGGCGGTGGCGGGCTCCGTGCTCCTCTGCTGGACCTACATCCCCTCGAAGAGGTCGGTGGAGAGGTAGCGTTCGGCGAAGGACGGCAGGATGACGACGATCAGCTTGCCGGCCATCTCCGGGCGCTGGCCGACCTCCAGGGCGGCGGCGATGGCGGCGCCGGAGGAGATGCCGACCGGCAGGCCCTCCACCGCCGCGGCCGCGCGCGCGGT
This sequence comes from Kiloniellaceae bacterium, assembly GCA_036781105.1. Lineage (GTDB taxonomy): Bacteria > Pseudomonadota > Alphaproteobacteria > Kiloniellales > Kiloniellaceae > Pelagibius. The sequence continues at coordinate 13,437 of DAIQBR010000050.1, read as the reverse complement.
GCGGAAGGCGGTGTCGTTGCCGATGCGCACGATCTCGTCGATCAGCGAGGGGTCGAGGTTGCCGGGCACGAAGCCGGGGCCGATGCCCTGGATCTTGTGCGGGCCGGGCGCGCCGCCGGACAGTACCGGGCTGTCCTCCGGCTCCACCGCGATCATCTTGAGGCCTTTCTTGCGCGGCTTCAGCGCCCGGCCGACGCCGGTCAGGGTGCCGCCGGTGCTGACGCCGGAGACGATGGCGTCGACGCGGCCGCCGGTGTCGCGCCAGATCTCCTCCGCCGTGGTGCGGAAGTGGACCTCCGGGTTGGCCGGGTTGTTGAACTGCTGCGGCATGACCGCGCCGGGGTTCTGGGCCAGGATTTCCTCGGCCTTGGCGACGGCGCCGTTCATGCCCTTGGCGCCCTCGGTCAGCACCAGCTCGGCGCCCAGCAGGCGCAGCATCTTGCGGCGCTCCACCGACATGGTCTCCGGCATGGTGAGGATCAGGCGGTAGCCCTTGGCGGCGCAGACGAAGGCCAGCGCGATGCCGGTGTTGCCGCTGGTCGGCTCGACCAGCATGCCGCCCTCTTTCAGGCGGCCGTCGCGCTCCAGCGCCTCGACCATGGCGAGGCCGATGCGGTCCTTCACCGAGGACAGCGGGTTATAGAATTCGCACTTACCGACGATCTCCGCCTTGACGCCGTGGTCGGCCGCCATCTTGGCGATGCGCACCAGCGGCGTGGCGCCGATGGTGTCCAGGATCGAGTCGTAGATCTTGCCGCGGAACTCGCAGCCCCTGTCCTGATCGGTTTCCTTCACCGTACCGGCGTCCATTGCGCGCTATCCGTTTTCCTGCTGACTGCGGCTGTATTCTGTCGTTCGCTTCTCAGATCGTGAAGTCGGTGATCTGGCGCGCCTCGCTGGTGATGCCCTTTTCGCGCGCCTGGTCGCAGAGTTCCTCGATGGTGAGATTGTCGAAACGCGCCATCATCTGCTGCTGCATGTCGTGCCAGATCGGACGCAGCACCTTCTGGCCGATCTCCGAGCCGTCGGGCTCGCTGGCCGGGTCCACCGTGCCCTCCAGCTTGCGCACGATGCGGATGATCTCGCCGACGGAGATGCGTCTTCGTTCGCGGGCCAGGCGGTAGCCGCCCTTGGGGCCGCGCTGGCCGGCCAGGATGTCGTGGTGAACCAGCTGCTGCAGCACCTGCTCCAGGTAGCGGCGGGGAATGCCCTGGCGGCGCGAGATGTCGGAGGAGCGCACCGGGCCGGCGCCGGCGTGGTAGGCGATGTCGACCACGGCCTCGATGGCGAAGAGCAGTTTCTTGGACAGCCTCAGCATGGCGGATCAGCGGCCCGTAGCCGCTGCTTTTTCGCCCACGACACTGCCCGGGGTGCTGCCGATCCCCGTAGAGCCGAAGCCGCCGGCGCCGCGCGCGCTGGCGTCCAGGTCCGTGCTCACCGTCCAGGCGACGCGGGCGTAGGCGGCCACCACCATCTGGGCGATACGGCTGCCGCGCTCGACGACGAAGGGCCGGTCGCCGTGATTGATCAGCACCACGCCCACCTCGCCGCGATAGTCCGCGTCGATGGTGCCCGGGGCGTTCAGCACGGTGATGCCGTGCTTCAGCGCCAGGCCGGAGCGCGGGCGGACCTGGGCTTCGCTGCCCGGCGGCAGGGCGATGGCGATGCCGGTGGGGATCAGCCGCCTTTCGCCTGGCGCGAGATTGACCGGGGCATCAACGGCGGCCAGCAGGTCCATGCCGGCGGAATCGGCGGTGGCATAGGCGGGCAGGTCGAGATCGGCGGCGTGGTCGAGGCGTTTGACGGCAACGTCCAATACGGCGTTGGGGCTGGTCATGTCTGGCTACGCGGTCCCTGAAAAAGAGTGGTTCTTGTCGGCTACTGCAGTTGCGGGCGGCCAAGGGTGACGGCGATCTGCCGGCACAGCCGTTCGGCCACCTCCGCCTTGGTCATCTGCGGCCAGTCGTCGACGCCCTCGGCGGTGATCAGGTGGATACGGTTCTCGTCGCCGCCGAAGGTGGCGGTGCCCGGTGCCACGTCGTTGGCGAGAATCCAGTCGCAGCCCTTGCGGGTCAGCTTTGCGCGGCCCTGCTCGACCACATTCTCCGTTTCGGCGGCGAAGCCGATGACCAGGCTGGGGCGCTGGCCGCCGGCCTGGGAGAGCTCGGCGAGGATGTCCGGGTTCTGGGTCAGCTCCAGGGCGGCGCGGCTGGCGTTGTCCTTCTTCAGTTTCTGCTGTGCGGCCGTGGCGGCGCGCCAGTCCGCCACCGCGGCGGCGCAGACCGCGACCTCGACCGGCAGGGCGGCGCGGCAGGCGGCCAGCATCTCCGCGGCGGTCTCAACGTGGACCGTCTTCAGGCCCGGCGGGTCCGCCAGCTGGCTGGGCCCGGACACCAGGGTGGTCTCGGCGCCGTGGCGGGCCAGCGCCGTGGCGATGGCATGGCCCTGCTTGCCGGAGGAGCGGTTGGCGATGTAGCGCACCGGGTCGATCGGCTCGTGAGTCGGCCCGGAGGTCACCAGGGCGCGCAGGCCGCTCAAGGGGCCCGGCAGGCCCAGCGTCGCCTCGATGGCGGCGAGGATTTCCTGCGGTTCGGCCATGCGCCCGAAGCCGTACTCGCCGCAGGCCATGTCGCCCTCGTTGGGGCCGACCGTATGTACGCCGCGCTTCCTCAGAATCGCCATATTTTCTTGGGTTGCGGCGTGTTCCCACATGCGTACGTTCATCGCCGGAGCAACGAGTACGGCCTTGTCGGTCGCCAGCAGGGCGGTGGAGGCGAGGTCGTCGGCGCGGCCCTGGGCCATCTTGGCGAGCAGGTCGGCGCTGGCCGGCGCCACCACCAGCAGGTCGGCGCCGCGCGACAGCTGGATGTGGCCCATCTCGGCCTCGTCGGTGAGGTCGAAGAGCTCGCGGTAGACCTTGTCGCCGCTGAGCGCCGAGAGCGACAGCGGGGTGACGAATTCGGCGCCACCGCGGGTCAGGATGCAGCGCACCCGCGCGCCCTTTTCCCGCAGGCGGCGGATCAGCTCCAACGACTTGTAGGCGGCGATCCCCCCCGAAACGATCAGAAGGATCCTTCTTCCCGTCAGCAAGATACCCTGGTCCCGATTTCACGGTGAAGTGTCGTGAATAACCTAGGGGCTTGCCTGGAGGAAGGCAAGCGGTCCTCTGTTAACTGTTTTCTTGCCCGGGAAACGGGGGGTTAGAGCAGGGCGACGAGGCCCACGACCAGGGCGGCAACGGCGACCGGCAATGCCCAGCGCGCCAGATTCCCCCCATTGCGGGCGCTTAATTGCGCGACGGTCTCCGGATGCAGGCGCACGCGCCCGGCGGCCAGCTCCTCGGTGGCGCGCTCCAGGTTGTCGGCCAGGGCCGGCAGCTGGCGCAGGCCGCGCAGCACGTCCTCGACGCCCTCGCGCAGGCGCGCTTCCGGACCGCGGTTCTCCCGCATCCAGGCATCGATCAGGGGCTGCGCCAGGGTCCAGATGTTCAAGGAGGGGTCGAGGCGCCGGCTCACCCCCTCGGCCATCAGCATGTTCTTCTGCAGCAACAGGAGCTGCGGCTGCACCGGCAGCTCGAAGGACTCGGTAAGCCGGAGGAGTTGAGCGAGAAGCCGGGCGAAGGAGATTTCGTTCAGCGGCCGCCCGGCGATCGGCTCGCAGACCGAGCGCAGCGCCTGGGCGAAGACGTCCAGGGCATAGCCCGAGGAGTCGTTGCGCGGCAGGTAGCCCGCCTCCATGTAGACCGCGGCGAGGCGGTGGTAGTCGCCGCCCAGGGTGGCGATCAGCATGTCGGCCAGATGGCGCCGGGTGCGCCAGTCCAGGCGCCCCATGATGCCGAAGTCCACGGCCACGATGTTGCCGTCCTCGTCCACCCACATGTTGCCGGGGTGCTGGTCGCCGTGGAAGAAGCCGTCGCGGAAGACCTGGTTGAAGAAGACGCCGGCCGCCTTGGTGAGCACCTCGGCCAGGTCGTGGCCGGCGGCGAGCAGCGCGGCGCGGTCGTCCATCGGGATGCCGCTGACCCGCGACATGGTGAGCACCCGCCGCGAGGAGCGCCGCCAGTCGATCTCCGGCACGTTGTAGGTTTCGTCGCCGGCGAAGTTCTCGGCGAGTTCGGAGGCCGCGGCGCCTTCCATGCGCAGGTCCATCTCCAGGCGCACGGTCTCCTCGAAGACGCCCACCGCCTCGACCGGGCGGAAGCGGCGCAGCTTGGGCTGCGCCCGCTCGACCCATTCGGCCAGCCAGTAGAAGAACTCGAGATCGCGCTCGAAGGCCTTCTCGATGCCGGGCCTGAGGATCTTCACGGCGACCGGACGCGGCGCCGGCGCGGTTTCGCCCGGGCCGGCCCCCGGACCATCGATTGCCTCCGGCGCGACCCGGGCCTTGTGCACCTGGGCGATGGAGGCCGCCGAGACCGGCACCGGGTCGAAGCTGACGAACAGCGCCTCGACCGGCTGGCCGAGCTCCGCTTCGATGATCTGCCGGGCGATGGTGCCGTCTAAGGGCTCCAGATGGTCCTGCAGTTCGGCGAGGTCGAGGGCGACCTGCTCGCCCAGCAGGTCGGCGCGGGTCGACAGCATCTGGCCCAGTTTGATGAAGCTGGGACCCATCTCGGTCAGCGCGCGGGCCAGCTTCTCACCCGGACGGCCCGCGGCGGCGCGGCGCGAAAAGCGGCGCAGCAGCCAGACCAGGCCCGGCGCCATGCCGACCTCTTCCAGCGGCGCCAGCGCGTCGTGGCGTGCCAGGGTGCGGGCGATGCGCAGGAAGCGCAGCAGGGACCGGAGCGTGCGAAGCATGTCGTCAGGTCCGCTTAGATGCGCCAGCCGGAGTGCAGCGCGGCGATCCCGCCGGAAAGGTTGCGGTAGCGCACCTGGCCGAGGCCCGCCGCCGCCAGCATTGCGGCGAGGTCGTCCTGCGGCGGAAAGCGGCGGATCGACTCGGCGAGATAGACGTAGGACTCGCGGTCGCCGGCGACGGTGGCGCCCATGGCCGGCAGCACGCGGAAGGAATACTGGTCGTAAAGCTGGGCGAAGAGCGGCACCACGACGTGGCTGAACTCCAGGCAAAGGAAACGGCCGCCCGGCTTCAGCACGCGGCGGGCCTCCGCCAGCGCGCGCTCGATATGGGTGACGTTGCGCAGGCCGAAGGCGATGGTATAGGCGGTGACCGAGCTGTCCGGCAGCGGCAGCCGCTCGGCGTCGCCGCAGACCCACGACAGGCCCTTCAGCAGGCCGCGGTCGATGGCGCGGTCGCGCCCCACCCTCAGCATCTCCGCGGTGAGGTCGCAGACGATGACCTGCCCCGCGCCGGGACCGCCCTGGCTTTCCACGCGATCGAGCACCCGGAAGGCGATGTCGCCGGTGCCGCCGGCGGTATCGAGCAGCCTGATTCCGGGGCGCGGGTTCAGCCAGTCGACCATGGCGCCCTTCCACAGCCGGTGGATGCCGCCCGACATGAGGTCGTTCATCAGGTCGTAGCGCCCGGCCACCGACTGGAAGACGCCGCGCACCAGCGACGGCTTTTCGTGCTCACCCACCTCGCGGTAGCCGAAATGGGTGCGCGACTCGCCAGCGGGCCCGGAAGACCTGGTGGAAGGCCCGGCGGAAGGTCCAGTGGAGTCAGGAGCTTGGCGCGAGTTCATTGCAGCGGACCATAGCGCGCGCCGCGGCGCCGCGCTACTCTGCGCCGCTTTCGCTCCTATCGCCCCCGCCGCGGCGCGGAATTTGGACCCATCCCCATCATGCCGGAGTTGCCCGAAGTCGAGACAGTCGTGCGCGGCCTGCGTCCGAAGCTGGAAGGCCAGCGCCTCGATCGTGTCGAGCAGCGCCGCCCCGACCTGCGCTTCCCCCTGCCGGAGAATTTCGCCCGGCGGCTCACCGGGCGGCGGGTCGAGCGCATCGCCCGGCGCGCCAAGTACATGCTGCTGCATCTCGACGATGGAAGCGTGCTGCTCTGCCATCTCGGCATGTCCGGACGCATGACGATCGTGGAAAAAGTTCCGGGAGCGAAACGCCTGCCGCTCGACCGCCACGACCACGTCATCTTCACGACCGGGGCGGGCACCGAGATCCGCTACAACGACGCCCGGCGCTTCGGTATCATGGACCTCGTCACGGAGGCGGCTTTGGAGGCGCACCCGCTGCTGCGCGTGCTGGGGCCGGAACCGCTCGGCAACGATTTCAACGGCCCGGCCCTGGCCGCGGCGCTGAAGGGCAAGCGCACGCCGATCAAGGCGGCGCTGCTCGACCAGCAGGTGGTGGCCGGCCTCGGCAACATCTATGTCTGCGAGGCGCTGTTCTTCGCCGGCCTCTCGCCGCGCCGACTCGCCTACACCGTGCAGGGCAATCGTGCAGAGAAGCTCGCCGCCGCGGTCCGGCAGGTGTTGACGCGCGCCATCGAAGCCGGCGGCTCGTCGCTGCGCGACTACGTGCAGGCCAACGGCGAACTCGGCTATTTCCAGCACGAGTGGGCCGTCTACGGCCGCGAGGGCGAGGCCTGCCGCGGCTGCGGCGGCGCCATCAAGCGCCTGGTGCAAAGCGGTCGCTCGACATTCTACTGCGGCGCCTGCCAGCGATGAGTCCGGCGGTCAGCAGTGAGGATTCTGTTTCCATGACGCATCGGCTGAGTTAGGAAACCGCCATGCTGCGCAACCTGCTGTACGGCTTCTGCACCGCCGCCCTGATCGCCCCTATCCTGCTTGGAGTCGGCGCGCCGCCCGTTGCGCTGGCGCAGGGCCCGGAGGCCGACGCCTATGTGGCAGGCATTCCCGACCTGCCGTTGATGCCGGGCCTCACGGCGGTGCCGGAGGGTGACCTGGTATTCGACAAGCCGGCCGGACGGATCGTCCAGGCCTTCGCCGAGGGCAGCATGACGATGCAGTCGGTGATCGCCTTTTACGACGCGACCTTGCCGCAGCTCGGCTGGCAGCGTGCCGGCGCCGGGGATTATCTGCGCGAGGGCGAACGCCTGAAGCTCGACCTCAGCCAGGACGCGCGCGGGGTCACCGTGCAATTCCAACTCTTCCCGCAGTAGGCGAAGAATCCTTGCAAGGACACAGCAGGCACGCGACCGCCGTCAGGTTTCGCGACCGAGCGGGAACACAAACTGGGTGAGAAGGAACAGGTCATGAGCTACGAGAACATCATCGTCGAAAAGGAAAACGGCGTCGGCACGATCACGCTCAATCGGCCGAAGGCCCTGAATGCGCTCTGCAAAGCCCTGATCGACGACCTCGAAGCGGCGCTCGACGACCTGGAAAGCGACGACTCCATCGGCTGCATCCTGCTGACCGGATCGGACAAGGCCTTTGCCGCCGGTGCCGACATCAAGGAGATGAAGGACAAGACCTATCAGGAGGTCTATGCCGAGGACTTCATCACCGAAGGCTGGGAGCGCCTCGCCAAGACCCGCAAGCCGGTGATCGCCGCGGTGGCCGGCTATGCGCTGGGCGGCGGCTGCGAGATCGCCATGATGTGCGATTTCATTCTCGCGGCCGACACTGCAAAATTCGGCCAGCCGGAAATCACCATCGGCACGATCCCGGGGTCGGGCGGCACGCAGCGGCTCACCCGCTTCGTCGGCAAGTCCAAGGCCATGGAGCTGTGCCTGACCGGGCGCATGATGGATGCCGAAGAGGCTGAGCGGGCCGGCCTGGTCGCCCGCGTCGTGCCCGCAGGCGAGCTGCTCGCCGAGGCCAGGAAGACGGCAGCCAAGATTGCCGGCCTGTCGCACCCGGTGGTGATGATGGCCAAGGAGGCGGTGAACCGCGCCTTTGAGACCACCCTGGCCGAAGGCATCAAGTTCGAGCGCCGGGTATTCCACGCCACCTTCGCCCTGGACGACCAGAAGGAAGGCATGGCCGCCTTTGCGGAAAAGCGCCCCCCGGCCTGGAAGCACCGCTGACGGCGGCCGCCCGCCCGGGGGCTTAACCCTGAATCCGCCCGGATTTCCGCAGGCTTTTCCCGGGCTTAGGGGGGCCTTTTCCCCGGCTTTCGGCGGGGCGAATGGCGGCTTGACGCAGCCGGGGTCGGGGGCTATAACCCCGCCTTCCTCAAGACTGAGAACGAATTTTTAGGCACATGGCAAACCATCTTTCTGCCAAGAAGCGCATTCGCAGCAACGCCCGCCGGGCCGACGTGAACCGTGACCGCGTGGGGCGCATCCGCACCTTCGTGAAGGCGGTGGAACTGGCGATCGCCAGCGGCGACAAAAAGGCGGCCGAGACGGCCCTGCGCGCGGCGCAGCCGGAACTGGCGCGCGGTACGCGCGCCGGCGTGCTGCACAAGAACACGATGTCGCGCAAGATGTCGCGCCTCGCAGCGCGCGTTAAAGCGATCGCCTGACCCCTGCTTTTGAGGCCCGGAGCGTTCTCCGGGTTATGACGACGCCGCGCCTTCCGTGACGGAGGCGCGGTTTTTCGTGCCGCATGCGATCTGCGCCGCGATAACGTCGCGCGCGTTCAATGTTACAATCCGTTGCCTTTGTGCCGCGACGCTCAAAAAAATTCCGTTCCCTATTCGATCCGCTTGTCACCCGAAGTCTATGTGGGTACATTAACTGTGTCGCGCTTGGGGGTTCTGAGAAAGAAATTCTAGGAAAAAACAAAATAATAAGTCGCGCCAATCAAGTAATTCCTGAAACGAATTATTGAGATTGTATCCGCCGCGGCGAGAGGTAGATGCACCTCTAGGTCACCGTTGTTTTTTTCCGACCCGCCTGGCTCTTTGAGCCCCATCCAAGCCGATTGCTCGGACAACTAAAGACGAACGAGGTTGCTGACCACGTCATGAACGATGCTTGTGCTTTCGGGGAGTTTTACCTCTGGCAGAAGTGGTGCGCAGTGAAGGTTCGGACGGCACGCGGCGCTTGAGGGGGGTAGCGTAACATGGTTGGTGGTGACGGTGAGGCAACGGTCATTGAGCAGTGGAGCCGAGTGCGCGGACGCCTGCGCGCCGAAGTCGGTGAAGCGGCTTATCGCAGTTGGTTGAAGCCTCTCACTCTTGCCGGATCGCGTAACGGAAAGCTCCGCCTCGCAGTGCCGACACGTTTCATGCGCGACTGGGTGGCAAGCAACTACGCCGGTCGCCTGTTCGCGTTGTGGTCCGACGAGGATCCGGGCGTCGGTGGTGTGGAGATCGTCGTGCAGCCGCCGGCGCGTCCGACGCCAAAGCCCGGAGCGGCGCTGTTGGGATCCGCGCAGGAAACGCAGGCAGAAGCACAGCTCAATGGCATGAAAGCGGCGCGTGATCGCGATTCCGCCGTCAGCGCAAAGTCTGCACCGGCTGTTGCCACGGCAGCATCGGCGGAACCCGCGAGTGCCGGAAGTGGCTCTGGGAGCGGGATTTCGGCGCCTTTGGATCCGCGCTTCACCTTCGACAACTTTGTCGTCGGCAAGCCGAACGAACTCGCCTATGCCGCGGCGCGGCGTGTCGCCGAAGCGCCGACGCCGCCGTTCAACCCTTTGTTCCTCTATGGTGGTGTCGGCCTCGGCAAGACACACCTGATGCATGCCATCGGCCTGCACATCAAGAAGCAGACGCCCGAACGCAGCATCATCTATCTCTCCGCCGAAAAGTTCATGTACCAGTTCGTGCGCGCGCTGCGCACGAAAGATACCATGGCCTTCAAGGAGCAATTCCGTTCGGTCGATGTGCTGATGATCGACGATGTGCAGTTCATCGGCGGCCGCGAGGCGACGCAGGAGGAGTTCTTTCACACCTTCAACGCGCTGGTCGATCAGAATCGTCAGGTCATCATCTCGGCGGACAAGTCGCCGAGCGATCTGGAAGGCGTCGAGGAACGCATGCGCTCGCGGCTCGGCTGGGGGCTGGTTGCCGACATCCATCCGACGACCTACGAGCTGCGTCTCGGCATCCTGCAGGCCAAGGCAGAGCAGTCGAGTACCGACATCCCGGTTAAGGTGCTGGAGTTCCTGGCCCACAAGATCACGTCGAACGTCCGCGAGCTCGAGGGGGCCCTCAATCGCATCCTGGCGCATGCCACCCTGGTCGGCAGGCCGATTACTTTGGAGACCACCCAGGAAGTCCTCCATGACTTGCTGCGTGCCAACGACCGCCGGGTGACCATCGAGGAGATCCAGAAGCGGGTTTCGGCCCACTTCAACGTCCGCATCGCCGACATGCACTCCGCCCGCCGGGCCCGCGCGGTGGCCCGCCCGCGCCAGGTGGCCATGTACCTCTCCAAGCAGCTGACCTCCCGCTCCCTGCCGGAAATCGGCCGCAAATTTGGCGGCCGGGACCACACCACGGTGATGCATGCCGTGCGCAAGGTCGAGGAGCTGAAGGCCACCGACGCGAGCTTTGCCGAGGACGTCGAGCTGCTGCGCCGCATGCTGGAGGCCTGAAACCGGCCTCCCGGCTGGATTTCCCGCCCCCTTGGCACGCTGGCGGCGCGCCGGCGCCGCTGGGGCCGGGGCGGAAAATCGAGCCAAAAGAGTCGCTTAGCAGGTGCACTCCCGGCGCCCGGTCCGGCGGGCGGCTGAGGCGCCCCAAGTGCGCTTAAAGCTTACGTTTTCGCCCTTCCATGCTATACTCGGCGACCGCGCTGCGGAGCCGCATTCACGGGCTCGGCGCGCGGTGCCGATGGGTCCCGAAATCGGCGCCGGCGCCGCCCCGAAAGGCCAGGTCCGCCGCAGCCGGGGGAGGGGCCGCGCGGGCCCTGTTCCAAGGCCCCCATCGGCTTCGTTTACGCACTCGCTTACGCAGGGGCTGAAAAGCACCCCAAGGCACGCAAGAGAACGCTCAACACCATTTGCCCGAAGGCCAAGCATCCGATCATGAAGCTGACCATTGAACGCGCGGCGCTCCTGAAGTCCCTCACGCACGTGCAAAGCGTCGTCGAACGGCGCAACACCATTCCCATCCTGTCCAACGTGCTGATCGAGGCCGAGGGCGACGCTCTGTCGCTGACCGCGACGGACATGGACCTGACGGTGATCGACCGCATTTCCGCCACGGTCAGCCAGCCCGGCGCCACCACGGCCCCGGCGCACACCCTCTACGACATCGTCCGCAAGCTGCCGGAGGGCGCCCAGGTAGAAATCGAGGCGGGGGGCGAAAACGCCAATCTGAAGCTGAAGGCCGGACGCTCCACCTTCACCCTGGCGACGCTGCCGCGTGAGGACTTCCCGCTGACCTCCGGTGACGATCTGCCGCAGGCCTTCCCGCTGCAGGCCACCGAGCTGCGCACCCTGATCGACCGCACCCGCTTTGCCATCTCCACCGAGGAGACGCGCTATTATCTGAACGGCATCTACCTGCACGCCGCGCAGAGCAACAGCCTGCCGGTGCTGCGCGCAGTGGCGACCGACGGCCACCGCCTGGCGCGGGTGGAGATGCCGCTGCCCGAGGCCGCCAAGGACATGCCGGGCGTCATCGTGCCGCGCAAGACCGTGACCGAGCTGCGCCGCCTCGTCGACGGCATCGACGATCCGGTCGAAATCGCGCTCTCCGACACCAAGATCCGCTTCGCCTTCGCCTCCACGGTGCTGACCTCGAAGCTCATCGACGGCACCTTCCCCGACTACGAACGTGTGATTCCCGCCGGCAACGACAAGGTCCTGGAAGTCGACTGCAAGACCTTCGCCGAGGCGGTCGACCGCGTCTCGACGATCTCCTCCGAAAAGAGCCGTGCGGTGAAACTGGCCGTCGACAAGGGGGCCCTGACGCTCTCGGCCAACAGCCCGGAAAACGGCACCGCCGTCGAGGAGCTGGAGATCGACTACGACGGCGCCGGCATCGAGATCGGATTCAATTCCCGCTATCTGCTGGACATCACCCAGCAGATCGAAGGCGATGCGGCGCAGTTCACCATGGCCGATGCGGCCTCGCCGACCATTGTGCGGGAAGCCGCCGACAGCAGCGCGCTCTACGTGCTGATGCCGATGCGGGTGTAAGGCAACCGATCGCGAGATCATGACCTCCTGGCGCAACAACCTCTTCCGGTTCTCTTGCTGAGCCCGGCCGCCTGGGGCGATGCGGAGCCCGGCGCCGTGTCGCAACAGCAAAGCGAGACCGGTGTCTGGCTGCGGCGTCTGCTGGTGACGCAGTTCCGCTGCTATGAGGAGACGGAGCTGCGCCTCGGCGCCGGGCCGGTCGTGCTGACCGGGCCCAACGGTGCCGGCAAGACCAACCTTTTGGAGGCGGTCTCCTTTCTCTCACCGGGGCGTGGCCTGCGCCGGGCAAGGCTCAGCGAGATCGACCGCCGCACAGCGGGTGCGCAGAGCGGTACCCGGCCCTGGACAGTGGCGGCGACGGTGGAGACCCCGGAAGGGCCGCGCGACCTGGGCAGCGGCCGGGACCCCGCGCAGGCGGACGGTGCGGCTCAGGGGAACGGGGGGCGTGAAAGGCGGCTGGTGCGGGTCGACGGTGCCGCGGCGCGCGGCCAGCAGGCGCTGGCGGAAATTCTTTCGGTGGTCTGGCTGACGCCGCAGATGGACGGCCTGTTCCGCGAGGGGGCCGGCGGCCGGCGGCGTTTCCTGGACCGCCTGGTCTACGGCTTCGATCCGGAACACTCGGCCCGCTGCAATGCCTTCGAGCACGCCCTGCGCGAGCGCGCGCGCCTGCTGAAGAGCGGCGCCGGCGACGCCGCCTGGCTCGCCTCGCTGGAGGAGTCCCTGGCCAGCCGCGGCGTGGCGATCGCGGCGGCCCGCCTCGACATGGTGGCGCGCCTGCAGAGCGCCTGCGACGGCGCCGAGGGGCCCTTCCCCAAGGTCGACCTTGGGCTGGAGGGTGCCGTGGAGGACTGGCTGCGCGGCGGCCCGGCCCTGGCCGCGGAGGACCGCCTGCGCGACGGCCTCGCCGCGCGCCGCCGCCAGGATGCCGAGAGCGGCGGGGCCGGCCTCGGCCCGCACCGCTCCGACCTTCTTGCCCACCACCGCGCCAAGGGCGTGGCGGCCGAACTCTGCTCCACCGGTGAGCAGAAGGCGCTGCTGATCGCCATTCTGCTGGCTCATGCACGCCTCTTGACGCTGGAACGCGGCGCGGCGCCGCTGCTGCTGCTCGACGAGGTGGCGGCACATCTCGACGCGGCGCGGCGGGCGGCCCTCTACGAGGAAATCCTCGACCTCGGCGCTCAGGCCTGGCTGACCGGCACCGATGTCGCCGATTTCGACGGCCTGTCCGGTCGGGCGCAGTTTTTCTCGGTCCACGACGGGACCGTGCAGGAGGGAGCCTCGGCGCCTTAAGCGCCGCCGCTCCGTTTCGAAAAGACAACAAGCGAAATCAGGTTCTCTTATGAGCAACGACGATCACACCACTGAATCCGGAACGCCCGAGCCCCAGGCGCCGAAATCCGGCCGCAAGCGCGCGGCGGACACCGACTACGGCGCCGAGTCCATCAAGGTGCTGCGCGGCCTGGAAGCCGTGCGCAAGCGCCCCGGCATGTACATCGGCGACACCGACGACGGCTCCGGCCTGC
>DAIQBR010000049.1:0-13862 GCA_036781105.1 Kiloniellaceae bacterium | reverse complement strand
GCACCGCGTAACCGATGCCGAAGGCGGGGACCAGCAAAGAGGCGGTGGTCATGGTGGTCCACAGCCGGCCGCCAAAGATCGGCACCATGAAGGAGTAGAAGATGCGCAAGGTCGCGCCCGACAGGCCCGGCAGGGCCGCCAACCAGAACAGCTGGTCGGTGGTGTAGGTGAAGCCGATGGCCGGCAGCTTGGCGACCACCACCGACCAGACCATCCAGACGGAAAAGGCGAGCAGCAGGGCCGGCACCGAGATCCACAGGTTGCGGCGGGCAATGGCACGTCCCTTGGACTGCCAGAACGCCTCGTCGTCCGGCCGCCAGTCCTCGATGACCGGATGCATGGCCTTGGCCTGCTCGCCGCCGTGAATCGGCTTCATCTCCGGCAGCTCTGGCAGGGCGGCGAGTTCGGTGGGCAGCGCGGCGCGCTCCATCTGGCGGATCGAGAAGTGCATCCAGATCAGCGAGACGGCGACGACGGCGAACAGCATCATGAAGCAGCTGGTCCACACGCCGGTCAGGTCCAGCATGACGCCGAAGGTGATCGGCAGGATGAAGCCGCCCAGGCCGCCCACCAGTCCGACCAGGCCGCCGACGGCGCCGACATTGCCCGGGTAGTAGACCGGGATGTGCTTGTAGACCGCCGCCTTGCCCAGCGACATGAAGAAGCCGAGCACGAAGATCAGCACCACGAAGGGGGCGAGGCCCATGCTGGTCGAAAAGGCGATCGGCCCGTGGATGCCGTGGATGACGTAGTCGGTATCCGGATAGGACAGCATGAAGGTCGCCAGCACCGATACCCCGAAGGTCCAGTACATGACGCTGCGCGCGCCGTACTTGTCGGAGAGGTGGCCGCCGTAAGCGCGGAAGATGCTGGCGGGCACCGAATAGAAGGCGGCAAGCATGCCGGCGGTCTTGATGTCGAGGCCGTAGACGCCGATGAGGTAGCGCGGCAGCCAGAGCGCCAGCGCGACGAAGGCGCCGAAAACGAAGAAATAGTAGAGGGCGAAGCGCCAGACCTGCAGGTTGCGCAGCGGCTCCAGCTCCATCCAGGCGCTCGGCGCCTTTTTGCCCGCGGCGCGGCGCGCCTTGAGATGCGGGTCATCCTCGGTGGTGAACCAGAACACCACCGCCATGATGACCAGCGCCGCGGCCCAGACTTGTGCCACCGCCGTCCAGCCGAAAGCCACCAGCACGAAAGGCGCGGTGAACTTGGTGACCGCGGCACCGACGTTGCCGGCCCCGAAGATGCCCAGCGCCGTGCCCTGCTTCTCCTTGGGGTACCACTTGGAGACATAGGCGATGCCGACGGCGAAGGAGCCGCCGGCGAGGCCGACGCCGAGCGCGGCCAGCAGCATCATCTCGTAGGTGGTGGCGTAGGACAGCAGGAAGGTGGCGATGGCCGCCAGGATCATGGTGAAGAAGTAGACGATGCGGCCGCCGTACTGGTCGGTCCAGATGCCCAGAAAGATGCGGCTGAGCGAACCGGTGAGAATCGGCGTGCCGGCCAGCAGACCGAACTGGGTATCGGAAAGCCCGAGTTCCTGCTTGATCTGCACTCCGATGATCGAAAAGATCGTCCAAACGGCGAAGCAGACCGTGAAGGCAAGGGTGCTCATGCCGAGCACCTTGTTCTGTTGGCCCCGCGTCACGCCCTGCAGGTCTTGCATGATTCTCTCCTTTACCACTGCCCCACTTGCGCCGGCCGGGAGCGCTCCCCTGGCTGAGCGATCATTGTCGCGTCGCCGAATTTTTTATTTGATGCAGGTCAATTGTTTCGGCATCTCCTCATAAACAATTTGCACAGGGGAAATATTGTAGTCGGCGATGAAGGATTTCTATTTTTCGATTACAAGTTATCAATCGAACTCTTGATAACTATCAATTGACGCGATTTACTTGCCGCCAGTCGGACCAGGGGAGTCGGAGACAGGAGTGAGACCGGGTGAAATCACGCTGGTGCGGGGGCTGGACCTCTTCGCCGAAATGGAAGAGGCCAACTTCGATGAACTGGTGCAGGCGGCCTTCCTGCAGCGCTTTCCGCCGCAGGTGCAGCTCATCACCGAGGGCGAGCCCGCCGACTTTCTCTACATCATGGTTGAAGGCAGCGTGGAGCTTTTCGCCGCCAATGGCGGGCGCGAGACCTCGGTTGAGATCGTGCGCCCGGTTTCCACCTTCATCCTCGCCGCCGTGCTGCGCGATGCCCCCTACCTGATGTCGGGGCGTACCGTGGAGAGTTCCCAGATCCTGATGCTCCCGGCCGGAAACGTCCGCGCCATCTTCGATCGCGACAACGCCTTCGCGCGCGCGGTGGTGCGCGAGCTCTCGGCGCGCTACCGGGGCGTGGTCAAGTCGCTGAAGAATCAGAAGCTGCGCAACGCGGTGGAGCGCCTGGCCAACTGCCTGCTGCGCAGCGAGGCCGAACAGGGCGGTACCGGCGTCATCCAGCTGCAGGTCGACAAGCGCACACTGGCCGCCCTGCTCGGCATGACTCCGGAGAACCTGTCGCGCGCTTTTGCGACCCTGAAGCCTTACGGCGTCGAGGTGAACGGCCGCGAGATCCGCCTGACCCAGATCGACGACCTGCGGACCCTGGCCAAGCCGAGCCCGATGATCGACGATCCCTCGACCTGACCTCATCCTCCCTGACCCCTCGAAAGAGAGACTGCCAATGCCTGACGAGTCGCTGCCCGGCGCCGCCGGTGAAGTCGCCAAAACCTATCCTGATATCTGGAACGCCTATGCCGCCCTGGGTGAAGCCTGTGCCGACTGTGGCCCGCTCGATGCCAGGACCAGACGCCTGGTAAAGCTGGCGCTGGCGATCGGCGCTGCCTCGGAGGGCGCCGTTCATTCCCATGCCCGTCGTGCGGAAACCGACGGTGTTTCGGCTGCAGAATTGAACCAAGTCGCCATGCTCGCCATTCCTACCCTGGGCTTTCCGCGCGCCGTTGCCGCCCTCACCTGGATCGGGGACGTCACCAGAAAAAGATAGCTTCGCGCTTAGAGGCACCGCGGCAGCCGTTTCCCAAAGGATAAAGCGTCGTTGAACGCCTGTGGTGCAGCGATGCTCGATCACGCAGGTCCGGCCGGCGCCGGTCCGGCGGCGCCGCAGCGTCAGTCCCTTTTCCTCGTTCGTATAGCCGTACTCGCGGCGCTCTCCGGCCGGGCAGATGTAGACCTCTTCAGCCGTGATGACGGAGGAGGCCCAGGCGCAACCGCCCGATGCCGGACCGACGGGTGCCGCTGGCGAAAAGTAGGCAAAGCGTGGCGCCTCGCGTTGCTTCACATGAAAGCTCGCTGGAACCGCCAAAGCAGCCCGGGTTGACAGGAGCCATACGGCTTCCTAGTTAGTTATAATTCACTAACTAGATTGGTCACCGATGCGCGTCCGGAAAACGGCGGAAGCCCGCAAGACCGAAATCATCGAGGCCGCGCTGCGCCTCTCCGACAAGCTCGGACCTGAGCGGCTGACGACGGACGCCGTTGCCGAGGCGGTGGGACTGACGCAGCCTGGCATTTTCCGGCACTTTCCCAAGAAGCAGGCACTGTGGGAGGCAGTGGCGGCGCATATCGGCGCGATGATGGAGACCCGCTGGACCAAAGCGGAGAGCCGCGACGCCGGCCCGCTCGACCAGTTGCGCGCGCTCATCGGAGCGCAGCTGCAACTGATCCAATCCGTACCGGCGATACCGGCCATCCTGTTCTCGCGCGAACTGCACACCAAGAACAAGGGACTGCGCCAGGCCTTCTTCGGTCTTCTCAGCCGCTTCCACCGGGTGATCGCCGAACGCGCAGGGCGCGCCAGGGAGGCAGGCGAGCTTCGTGATGATCTCGATCCGGACGATGTGGCCTTTCTGGTCATCGGCCTCGTGCAGGGCCTGGCGGTCAGATGGTCGATCAGCGGCCGCGGCTTCGATCTGGTGGAGGAAGGTAAGCGGCTTCTCGAAATCCAATTGGGCGGCCTCGCGCCTGAGCAGCCCGCCGAGCGGAGGGAGATCCGGTCGTGATGAAGCAGATGTTCCGCTATCTCCTGATCCTGCTGGTGTTTGCCGCCTTGGGGCTGGCCGGCTTCCTGTTCATCTACCTGCGCCCCCTGCCGGTCGAAGTAGCGCGCTCCGCCGAAAATGTGCCTGTAGAGGTGTTCGGCCTCGGCACCGTCGAGGCACGTATCCTCTCGAAAGTCGGTTTCGAAGTCGGCGCGGCGCTCGTAGAGCTGAACGCGGATCACGGCGACAGGGTCAGCGAGGGCGACGTTCTCGCGCGCCTGCATAGCGCGGAACAGGAAGCGCGCGTCGCCAAGGCCAGCGCCGGGGTCGTCAACGGGGAGGCAGCCGTGAAATCCGCGGAAGCCGCCGTCGGCAAGGCCCGCGCGGTGCTCGCCCAGAGGAAGCAGGCAAACAAGCGCAAACAGGCACTCGTGGCCCGGCAGACGATTTCGATCGAGGCGGCCGAGGAAGCGCAGATGGAAGAAGACGTGGCGGCCGCCGAGCTTGCGGTGGCGATCAGCGATGTCGAGGTCGCCAAAGCGGCGCTCGAAGATGCCCGGGCGGAGTACGCAATGGAAAAGGTGCTTCTCGATCATCATGTCCTGAAGGCGCCTTACGATGCGATTGTGGTGGCGCGGCACAAGGAGCTTGGCGCGGTGCTGAGCGCAGGCGAACTGCTTTTTACCCTGGTCGCCCCGGAGACGGTCTGGGCGCTCGCCTATGTCGATGAGGCGCGGTCCGGGGACATCCGGGTCGGCCAACCGGCCCAGGTCCGCCTGCGCTCGCTGCCGCGGCAGATGCTCAAGGGCCATGTGACGCGCATCGACATCGAAAGCGACCGGGTGAGTGAGGAACGCCGGGTCTACATCGCCTGCGACCAATGTCCGGCGAGCTTCCACCTCGGCGAACAGGTCGAAGTGTTCATCACGACAACAGTTCTCGATCGGGCGCTCCTGGTCCCCGAGGTCGCGGTCGAGGGCTTTGACGGAACCCTCGGCAGGGTCTGGACGGTGGAGGACGGTGAACTGCGCCGCCGTGAAGTGACTTTCGGCCACAGAACGCTGGATTCACGCCTCGAAATCGTCGACGGCCTGCCCGACGGCGCTCAGGTGGTGCGCGCTCTGCGTGCCGGGCTGCGAGAAGGCCGTGCGGCGGCGGCGACAGAAGCTGGCGCGCCATGAACCTCGCTTACCGGGACGTTCGGCACAATCTTGGCCGCTTCCTGCTGACCTGCTTCGGTCTCAGCCTGCTGCTCGGGGTCGTCCTGTCCATGATTGGCATTTACCGGGGACTGGTCGAAGACGCCCTGACCCTGGTCCGCGCACCGGTCGTCGATGTCTGGGTCGTAGAGTCCGGGACGCGCGGGCCCTTCGCCGAATCTTCCCGTATTCCCGGTGACACGCGCGAGGCGATCGCCCGACTCGGGGGCGTTGAAGCGGCGGGCAGCCTAACCTACCAATCCGTAGAGACACGCCATGGCGGCGACAAACTGCGGCTCTATGTGGTGGGCTTCGAGCCCGGCCGCCCGGGCGGCCCCGACCGGATCGTCGCCGGCCGCACCATCGGCCGCAGTCACTATGAGATGGTGGCCGACAGACGAAGCGGGCTGGCCTTTGGCGACCGGATCGGGCTCGGCCGCAATACCTTCACGGTCGTCGGACTGACCGACGGGCAGGTTTCCTCCGGCGGCGACCCGGTTGTCTACATCACGCTGCTCGATTCCCAGGAGCTGCAGTTCGAGCTGGCGCCGCCGGCCGCGCGTCGGGAAATCGCGCGAGGCACCGGCCCCGGCGACA
Source organism: Kiloniellaceae bacterium (assembly GCA_036781105.1). GTDB lineage: Bacteria > Pseudomonadota > Alphaproteobacteria > Kiloniellales > Kiloniellaceae > Pelagibius. The sequence continues at coordinate 8,084 of DAIQBR010000049.1, read as the reverse complement.
CAGATACGGTCAATGCTGTCGTCGCCCGTGCATCACCGCATGTTCGGCCGGAAAGCGTGGCGGAAGCGGCGCGCCGCTGGAAGCATCTGGCGGCGATGAGCCAGGCCGAACAAGAAGCCATCCTGACCCGCTCCGTGGTCGAGCGGGCCCGCAAGCAGATCGGCCTGTTTACGGCGATCCTCCTGGTGGTTTCGGCCGTGATCATCGCGCTGATTCTCTACACCATGACCATGGACAAGATCCGGGAGATCGCCACCCTCAAGCTCATCGGCGCGCCGGATCGAACGATCGCCGGCATGATCCTGCAGCAGGCTCTTGCCATGGGGGTTATCGGCTTCGGATTCGGCGCATTGCTGATCACTGCAATCAAGGACTACTTCCCACGCCGCGTCGTGCTCCAGCCGGAAGACGGGCTGGCGCTTGCGGCGGTGGTGATCCTCGTATGTATCGCCTCAAGCGCTCTCGGTGTGCGGCTCGCCCTAAAGGTCGACCCGGCAACGGCGCTGGGGAGCTGATCGTGAACGAGGTGGTCCGGCAGGCCCCGCTCGTCCGGGCGCACGAAGTCTCGAAGCACTTCGGAGAAGGTCAGACCCGTGTCGATGCCCTGCGCAACGTGAGCCTGGAGGTCTATCCTGGACAGGTCGTCGCGCTGCTCGGCCCGAGCGGGTCGGGTAAGACTACGCTCCTGAACGTCATCGGCTGCATCCTCGAGCCGAACAGCGGCCGGGTAGAACTGGACGGTGAAGTCGTCTATGACGGTCGCTGGCTGCGCTCCGACTTACGCCGGCTGCGGCTGGAGAAGGTCGGGTTCATTTTTCAGTTTCACAATCTTCTCCCTTTCCTCAACAGCACCGAGAATGTTGCCGTGGTTCTCAGCCTGGCAGGCTACCAGCCGGCGGAAGCCAAGAAGCGCGCCGTCGAACTGCTGGACTATCTGGAAGTCGGACATCGCAAGACGGCGATGCCCGCCAACCTGTCCGGCGGCGAGGCGCAGCGGGTCGCGATCGCCCGAGCGCTCGCCAACCGGCCCCGGATCATCCTCGCCGACGAGCCCACGGCGGCGCTGGATTCACAGCGCGCGGGGATCGTCATGGACCTGCTGCGAAAGGTCGCCACCGAGCAGGAGGCGGCGATCCTGGCAGTGACTCACGACGAGAAGATCTTCGACCGCTTCGACCACATATTCCACCTGAGAGACGGTCGCCTCGTAACAGAGCCACTGAGCGCTTCCCTGTGAGGCTGCCAAGGCGGCTGATGTGCGCTCGGCCAGCACGCTGGTCGAGGTCGGCGCGCTGATGGTGCCGGGCAGGCGGGTGGAGATCGAAGCGGTGGCGGGGCTGCCGGGGTGAGTGTTCGATGGCATGCCCGGTGAGACGCCTCGTCCTCCCGCCTTCGCTTGGGCTTCGGCGGGCAGGTCGAGACGAATGCCGCGAGGCGCCTCGTCCTTCGAGACGGCGCTTCGCGCCTCCTCAGGATGAGGCTTGAGGGGCCGCCGCGCCTTGGGTGCGCCTAAGGACGATAGGGCCTAAGGACGATAGGGCCTAAGGACGATAGGGCCTAAGGACGATAGGGAAGGTCCAGCCAGAGTTCGAGCACGCCCTCGCGCGGCTTCTTGCCGCTATAATTCACCAGCGACTGCGCCGCCACATCCGGCACTTCGAGGTTGGAGTAGCCCTGCTCGCGCAGCAGCGCCGTGGTATCGGCGGCCAGCCGTTGCGCGCTGTCGACATCGGACTCGTGGAAATAGCGCACCTGGCTCTTTCTCTTCGCGCCGTCCTCCCTGTCTTCGCCCGGCACGATATAGCCCTTTTCCTTCAGCGCCGCGGCGAGATCCTCCGCCTGCGCGCGCCGCGCCGTCGCGAACTGGAGAAACACCGTCGAACTGTCGCGGACCTCGCTGTATTGCCGTTCGGCTGCCGAGGTGGTTGCGATGATCGTTTCGATGCTCCGGGCGCGGGCGTCCTGCGACGTCACCGCCTCGGGCCTGTCGCCGGGCGCCTGCGTGGCGGCGATGCTGTTCAACTGTTTCACCTGCTCGGCAAGGGCCTGCAGCTGATCGGACAGCGTATCCAGCTTCGTCAAGGCCGGCGCCAGCTCCTGCTCATATATCGTGATGAAATTCTTCGAGTCGACGCTCAGGTTGCTGATGTCGTCGTTCAGCTTGTTCACTTCCTCGTAGGTCGCTTTCAGTTGAGCGATTTCCGGCTCGTAGAGCGCGAGCTGCTTCTTCGTGTCACTGATGATCTCGTCCGCCTGTGCGGCCAGCACTTCCGTCCTGATCAGCATCTTGTCGACAGCCGCCACTTTGGGCTCGACCACGGCGTCCAGTTCCGTGGTGATCTTCGTGATCGTGTTCTCCCTGATATCCGAGACCACATCCCAGCCGACAAAGCCCAGCACCGCAATCACGGCGCCGCCGACCGTGGCATAGAGACGAAACAGGGAGGGGCGAATGCGTTCGGTTATCCGGTCGGCCAGCTGGCGTTCCAGAAGCTCCAGCTTGTCGTCGTCGAATTTCTCTTCTTTCGGTTCGCCCATCTGAGCCCTCCATCGCCGCCGGAAACCAAGCTGCGAAGTGTAACGCGCGCTATGGTGCCTGCGGGCGCAATTTGGGGGCGCCGGAGCCTGTCGGCCTGCGCCCTGGATGTGGAAGCCAACGAACTGGCGATAAGCTGCCGGGATCCGGCGCGCGCCCGCCCCTGAGATTTAAGGGCGCGCGGGCCGCGGCGATCACGCGGCGAGCGCGCGCAGCACTTCGTAGCAGGCGCCCATGGTGTGGTAGTCGGTCTTGCCGAGGGGCGACTTCAGGTCGTCGTAGCTGTGGTTGTCGCGGGTGAGGAGGCGATACCAGGCGCCGTGGTCGTGGTCGATCATGTGGTCCCAGGCATATTGCCAGAGGCGCGCATACCAGGCCGCGTAGGCCGGATCGCCTGTGGCGACCTCGAGCAGCTTCGCCGCCGCGAGGCTTTCCGCCTGGACCCAGAAGTACTTGTCGCCGTCGCAGACCTTGCCCTGCGGATCGACGCCGTAGACGAGACCGCCGTGGCCGTCGTCCCAGGCGGCGGCGACGGCGCGGTCGAAGAGCGCCTTCGCGGTTTCGACATGCCAGGGCTGCGGGTCGTGGCGGTCGAGGATCAGCAGCAGCTTGGCCCACTCGGTCTGGTGGCCGGGCTGGAAGCCCCAGGGGCGGAAGAGGTGCCTGGGGTCGGCGCGGTTGTAGTCCCAGTCGACCGACCAGTCGGGGTGATGGTGCTCCCACACCAGGCCGCCGGCCAGCGCCGCCTGGCGCCGCGTCACCTTGTCGGCCAGGGTCGCCGCGCGTTCGAGGAAGCGTTTCTCGCCGGTCGCCTCGAAAGCCCAGAGCAGCGCCTCGCAGGCGTGCATGTTGGCGTTCTGGCCGCGGTAGGGGCTGACGGCGGCGAAGTCGGGCGTCGCCTCGTCGGCGTAGAGGCCGTGCCGCGGCTCCCAGAAATGCCGCTCCAGGAGATCCCAGGCGGTGACCAGCGCCGCGCGGCCTTCCTGGATGCCGGCCAGCAGCGCCGTCGCGCCGGCGACCATGACGAAGGCGAGGCCGTAGGCGTGATTGGTGGCGTCGGTGACCCCCTCTGCATCGAGAGTCCAGGCAAAACCGCCAGCCGGCTGGCGGTGATGGCTTTCGAGATAGGCGAGGCCGTGGCGCGCCCAGTCGAGATCCCGGGGATCGCCGAAGCGGCGCGCGGCCATGGCGTAGTTGAAGACGAAGCGGGTGGAGGAAACCAGGTGGCGGCTGCCGGCATCGAACACGCTGCCGTCGTCGCGGAAGTTCTGGAAGAAGCCGCCGGCGGGATCGAAGACATTCGGCCGGTAGAACGCCAGGATGGCGCGGATGTGGTCCTGCAGGAAGGCGGGGTCGTTGAAGTCGGGAAGCGGCGGGGAGCGCATGGCCCATTCTACCCCGGCCGCCGCGCCGCGCCAGTTCGCCCGCGCGGTCAGGCCAGCGCGCGCAGCAGCGCCTTGCCTTCCCTCGCCAGCCCGACGGCGACGAGGCCGGCGGTGAGGCGCGGCAGGTCGCGGCGCCGGCGCAGGAGGCGGGCGAGGTCGGCCGCGCTGTCGCCCAGGCCGAGCTCGGCGGCAACCTGCAGGGCCTTGCGGTCGGCGAAGGGATAGAGCTCGTCCCAGGCCGCCTGGGCCTCGCGGAAGAAGATGTCGGCGCCGACCTCGCCGATGCCCTTGAAGTCCTTCAGCAGCTCGCGTTCGCGTGCCGGGTCGCGCCCGGCCGCTTCGCGCAGGCGCCGCAGGTCGCCGCCGTAGCGCTGCAGCAGCAGGGCGGTGGTCTCGGCGATGTAGCGCGAGGTGCTTTCGTCGTAGCGGGCGTAGCCGGCGCGGTTCAGCACCTTCACGCGGCGCGCCCAGGTCACCGCCGCCATCCTGCGCGGCGTGCGCCAGCCCTGGTCGAAGAGGGCGCGGGCGGCGCTCTCCGCCTGCCCGGCGGAAATCCGCGCGCTGAACAGCAGCGCGGCGATGAGCCAGCAGTAGAGCGGCGCCGGTGTGTTGCGGGCCACGTCAATGCCGAGGCGATCGGCGTGGCTCCGGGGATGGCGCCGCAGGATCTCCCGGGCGATGTCACGCCTGGAGGGCTTCGCCATGGCGTCTCCTTCGTGCTGCCGTTCTGCGTCCTCCCGCACAATAGGCAGAGCCGCTGCCGCTTGCACGCCCCGCCGCCGCGCAACCCGCGCGCGGCTTGACGGAACCCGGATTTCCCCGTCGGATGGGGACGCTGGAGGGGAATATGGACGATCCGGTCATCGATCTCGCCAACACGCACCTGAAAGAGATGCTGTCGTGGCTGAAAACCCTGGTCTACGGCATCTTCGCCCTGACCTTCGGCTTCTACCTCGCGCTGTTCAAATCGGGAATTCTTGGATTCATCCAGGGCCTTAGCGGAAGGCTTCTTGTTGTATTCCTGCTTGCCGCGACATTCGGGAACGGCTGGTGGATGTTCTTCTGCTATCGGACCTCCCTTAGGGTCGTAGAACTTTCCAAATTCATCGAGCGCGCCTCGGGCGTAGAGAACGAACGCTTCATGGACGCCCTCAACCTGCCGCAATACTACGTTTGGGCGCCGATGGGGCTTGTGCTGATCAACTGGATCGGCTGGACCGTCATCGTCTTTGCCATCTGGCGCATGGCGAGGCCAGGTCAGGCCGGGCGCGCGCCTCGGCCATGAGGCGGCGCTGGATGTGGGCCGGCGGCGGACAAGCCGATAGGCCCCGCTAATGCCCCGGCCAAGGTATTTATTTCCTTAGGGACCGCTGCGACGCTAGCCTTCCATCGTAACGTAATGCCTCCGGCGGGCCGCGCCGGAGCCAAGCAAGCAGCGGACAACCGCGACGGCGGCGGCCGGGCGTCCTCATCGGGCGGGCGGCCAAGGCCACGAGGGAGCGAATAACCTAGGGACGCAGCGGCCTGTACCCGCCGGGAGCGGCGCGCGCAGGGCCTGCGACGGTCACAGCACCATGACCCTGCCGTCTGCGCAGCGATCCGTCCCGGGGCCGAAGCCGGGAGACTTCCCGACAGGCCGCCCCTTTGCGCCGGCCGGGAGGCCCTGACGTGACCTCCAGCTACCTGCCGTTTCACCCCGCCCCGAAGAAGCCGGACTTCGCCGTGCCCGCGGGCGCGGTGGACGCCCACTGCCACGTCTTCGGCCCGGCCGCGGTGTTTCCCTTCGCGCCGGAGCGCAAGTACACCCCCGTCGACGCGCCCAAGGAAAAACTCTTCGCCCTGCGCGACCACCTGGGCTTCGCCCGCAACGTCATCGTCCAGGCGAGCTGCCACGGCCGCGACAACCGGGCCCTGGCCGACGCGCTGGCCGCCGCCGCCGGGCGGGCGCGCGGCGTCGCCGTGCTGGACCCCGATATCGGCGCGGGCGAACTGGCCGAACTGGACCGCGCCGGGGTGCGCGCGGCGCGCTTCAACTTCGTGAAGCGCCTGGTGGACAACGCACCGAAGGACGACTTCCGCCGCATCGCCGAACGGGTCGCCGCGCTGGGCTGGCACATCGTGGTCTACTTCGAGGCCAAGGACATCGACGACATCCTGCCCTTCCTGGCCGAGCTGCCCTGCCCCGTGGTCATCGATCACATGGGCCGGCCCGACATCGCCGCGGGCTGCGCGGGCGCCGGCTTTCAGAAGCTGCTCGGCTTCCTGGAGGCGCATCCGCAGACCTGGGTGAAGGTCTCCTGCCCCGAGCGGCTGACCGTCGCCGGCCCGCCCTACAATGATGTCATCCCCTTCGCGCGCGCCCTGGTGACGCGCTTTTCCGAGCGCGTGCTGTGGGGCACCGACTGGCCGCATCCCAACATGCGCTCGCACATGCCCGACGACGGCGCGCTGGTCGACCTGATTCCGCGCCTCGCCGAAACGCCCGCGCTGCAGCAGGCGCTGCTGGTGGACAACCCCCGGCGGCTCTACTGGCCGGAAGAAGCGGGAGCGGCGCGATGAGCGGCCTGCCGAAAGAGCCGGGCTGGCGCGGGCACCTCATCGCGGTGCTGGCCACCGTGATGTGCGTGGCCTGCATCCTGTGGAACATCGACGCGCCGACGCGCCTGGGCGTCGCCATCCTGACCGAGCAATACCTGTCGCTGCAGCTGGGGCTGGCGCTGACCATCGCCTTCCTGCGCTTCGGCCCCTCGGGCGACGTGAAGCCGCGCGCCGGCGTGATCGACGGCGCCATCGCGGCGGTCTGCTTCGCGGTGCTGCTCTACGCCGCCTGGGATTTCTCCTGGCTGCTGCGCGAGCAGTTCTACCGGCCGCCGCAGATCACCGTCATCGGGCTGGTGGTGACGCTGGCGGTGCTGGAGGGCATCCGGCGGCGCGCCGGCTGGACCCTGTTCTGCATCGTCGCCGTCTTCCTGCTCTACGCCCTGGTCGCCGACAAGGTGCCGGGCCAGCTTGTCGGCAAGGAACTCTCACCGCTGCGCCTGGTGCAGTACGTCGGCTTCGATCCCAGCGCCGTCTTCTCGACGCCCCTGGCCGTCGGCACCATCATCGTGCTGCTGTTCGTCTTCTTCGGCCAGCTGCTGTTCGCCGCCGGCGGCGGCGCCTTCTTCACCGACCTCGCCATCGCCGCGACCGGGCGCTCGCGCGGCGGCAGCGCCAAGATCGCCGTCGTCGGCTCGGCGCTGTTCGGCACCATCTCGGGCAGCGCGGTCTCCAACGTGGTCACCACCGGCGTGGTCACCATCCCGCTGATGCAGCGCGGCGGCTATTCCAAGCGCGACTCCGGCGCCATCGAGGCGGTGGCCTCGACCGGCGGCCAGCTCACCCCGCCGATCATGGGCGCCGCCGCCTTCCTGATGGCCGAGTTCCTCGACATCTCCTACCTGACCGTGGCCGCGGCGGCCCTCATTCCGGCGATCCTCTATTACGTCAGCGTCTTCATCCAGGTCGACCTCATCGCCGGGCGCGACCGCATCCGCCAGAGCGACGACGAGGCGCTGGGCATCGCCGAGGTGCTGCGCGCCGGCTGGCACTTCGCGCTGCCGCTGGGCGTGCTGCTGGCGGCGCTCTTCTGGTGGCGCTACGACCCGGAGGACTCGGCGCTGCTGGCCTCCCTCGCCATCGTCGCCGTCGGCTTCCTGCGCGGCTACCGCGGCGAGCGCCTGAGTTTCGCCAGGCTGCGCCGGGTCTTCGTCGACACCGGCACCTCGATGGTCGACCTGATCCTCATCGTCGCGGCGGCCGGCTTCGTCATCGGCATCCTCAACATCACCGGGCTGGGCTTCGCGCTGACCCTGGCGCTGGTCAACGCCATCGGCTCGAACCTCTTCCTGCTGCTGCTGGTCTCGGCGGTGATCTGCACGCTGCTCGGCATGGGCATGCCGACCTCGGGCGTCTACGTGCTGCTGGCCGCGCTGGTGGCGCCCTCGCTGGTGGAGGCCGGGGTGCAGCCCATCGCCGCGCACCTCTTCATCCTCTACTTCGGCATGATGTCGATGATCACGCCGCCGGTGGCGCTGGCGGCCTTCGCGGCGGCGACCATCACCAAGGCGGACCCCATGGGCACCGGCTTCGCGGCCATGCGCTTCGGCTGGGCCGCCTACATC
>DAIQBR010000048.1:0-14008 GCA_036781105.1 Kiloniellaceae bacterium | reverse complement strand
CGCAGCCGCGTCCACCGGGCGGGTGAGCAGCAGGACCTCGGTGCTGTAGGGGTAGCAGGGGTGGGCGATGATGGGGCGGCGGTCGGCCACCGCGTAGCCGCAGCGCCGGTACAGGCGGTAGGCGCCTTCATTCTCGGCGAAGACCTGGACGCTGAGCTCGCCGCAGCCGGCGTCGCGGGCGCGCGTCTCGGCGATGGCCAGCAGCGCGGCGCCGATGCCGTGGCCGCGCCAGGGCTGGAAGACCGCCAGGGCGTTCACGTAGAAACTGCCGGGCGCCTGGTATTCCAACTCCACCAGCGGGCGCAGCAGCGGCGGAATCTCGGCCAGGCCGGCGACTTCCTCCGGCGTCGGCGCCGGCAGGCGGTAGGCGAGCAGCATGCCGGCGACCTTGCCGTCGAGATGGGCGATCACCGCATTGCGGTAGGAGAAATTGGCGTCGTCACGCGCCGCGCGCTCGGCCCCGACATCCAGCGCCGTGCGCCCGTCGCGCGCCTGCTGGGCCCAGAGATAGCCGGGAATCCCCTCGCCGGCGATCTCGATGAGCTGGGCCAGCGCCCGCGCGTCGTCCTTGCGCGCATCGCGGTAGAGCGGCAGGGGCGCGGTCATCGAAAAGCTTTCCTCCGTCATGGCAGGCCTTCCTCCGGTCTGCGGGCATTCTCGCGCAACGAACTCGAAAGTGGTAGTCGTCCCGGGCCCCCTCCCCCGCAGAAAATCGAGGAGGGCCCGCCCGTGAACGGCTGCACTGGATATCTACGAGGAAGTCGCGCGAGAGGTGTCACCGAGTAGCGCGGCGACACCTGGATAGAGAAAAGCGGCCGAAATGAAAAGCCCCGGAAGCCGCGCTGTGCGAGGCGATCCGGGGCTTTTTTGTGGCCGAGGCCGGAAGGACGCGCGCTCAGGCCGCCTTGATGCCGGCGATGAACTGCTGCACCACGCTGCGCATCTTCTCGGCGTGCTGCGAGAGCTCCTCGGAAGCGGTCAGCACGTCGCGCGAGGCGGTGCCGGTCTCGTTGGCGCCGCTCTTCACCTGCGCGATGTTGCTGGTCACGTCGGTGGTGCCGACCGAAGCCTGCTGGACGTTGCGGGCGATCTCGCGGGTCGCGGCGGCCTGTTCCTCCACCGCCGCGGCGATGGCGGTGGTGATCTCGTCGATCTGCTGGATGACGGTGGAGATGCGGCCGATGGCGTCCACCGCATTGGCCGACTCGCCGCGCACCGAGTCGATCTGCGCCGAGATCTCCTCGGTCGCCTTGGCGGTCTGGGTGGCGAGGTTCTTGACCTCCGAGGCCACCACGGCGAAGCCCTTGCCGGCTTCGCCGGCACGCGCCGCCTCGATGGTGGCGTTCAGCGCCAGCAGGTTGGTCTGCTCGGCGATCTCGTTGATCAGCTTGATGACATCGCCGATGGAGTCCGATTCCTCACGCAGGCCGTTGATGACGCTGGTGGTCTGGCTGGCGGCGCTGACCGCGGACTGGGCAACCTCGGTGGCGCGCGAGACCTGGGAGGCGATCTCCGCCAGGGAGGCGTTGATCTCCTCGGTGGCCGAGGCCACGGTCTCCACGTTGGAAGAGGCCTCCTCGGCGGCCGCGGCCACGGTGGTGCTCATGTTCTCGGTGCGCTCGGCGATCTGCGACATCGAGCTGGCGACGCTCTTCAGCTCCGTAGCGCCTTCGGCGACGCTGCTGACGAGCTGCGCCGACTCCTTGTCGAAGTCGTCGGTCATGTCCTCGATGCGCTTGGCGCGCCTGGCCTTTTCCTCGTTCGACCTGGCCGCTTCCGCTTCCATCTTGCTGTTTTCGATGAGGCGCTGGCGGAAGAACTCCACCGACTTCGCCATCATGCCGATCTCGTCGCCGCGGTCCTGGTTGGCGGTGATTTCATCGAAGTGGCCCTCGGCGAGGCGGCCCATGAAGGCCGACATGCCGTTGATCGGCGTAGCGATGGCACGCGACAGCACGAACCAGGCAGCGCCGGCGAAGACCAGGGCCACCGCGGTGCCCACCAGCAGCACGATGAGGGTGATGTCGAAGGCACTTTCGACGGCCCGCTCGTTGCGCACGGTCAGCTCGTTGGCGAGCCCGGTCAGCGCGGTGAGTTCGGCATTGGCTTCTTCGAGCATGCGTTCGCCGTAGCCGTTGGCCTCCAGCACGCGGGCCTCGTCGACGGTGAGCGGGTTGTGCATCAGGCCGATCTGCCGCGCGACGATGTCGCCCTGCCAGCGCGCGATCAAGTCGCTCGCCGTGGCGAGAAGCTGCTTGGCCTCGTCCACACTGAGGCGCGCCTGCAGCGATTCCAGCAGGCCGGTGTATTCGGCTCTGGCCGTCTCGTACTTTTCGATGTAGTCGCGGTTGCCGCTGAGCAGCAGGCCGCGCACCGCCGCCTGCTGCTTGGCGACTTGCTGACGCATGGCGTCGATGTCGTTGGTGATCTGGGTAATGCGCGTCGTATCGGCGACGCGGTCGCGCGACTGGCCGAGTTCGAAGAAGGTCACACCAGCCAGGCAGGCGATGATCAGGACGAGCGTGGCGAAGGCCGCGATCAGCTTGATCGAAATGCGGGTATCGTTGACGATTTTCATTTTACGCTCCGACCTCTCAGACCTTGCCGGCGTTGTAACGGCGGCGCAGTTCCGTGATGTTCACGTCAACCGTGATGGCGCCGACGACGCGGCCGTCCTGGGCGATGGACATGTTCAACTGACGGATTTCGGTGCCGGTATCCTCGTTGATCTCGACCTCGTCGATGAAGACGGCATCGGGGGCGACCAGGAAGGTCTGCTGCCACTTGGCCTCGTCACCCTGCCAGAAGTCGGAGGTGATGGCGCTCTGGCCGGCGTTCAGCCCGACCGCATCCATCACGAAGATCGCGCTGAAGAGGCCCTGGGAATCCGACTGGATGCGGGTCAGGTAGCTGGACAGCGGGCTGGAAAGCACCGCGGTGATCAGCGGCTGGTCTTCCACCTCGCGCTCGGCGCGCCACTGCTTGTCGAGCGCGTCGATGCGCGCCTGTTCCAGGTTGGCGTAGCGCTCGTTGCTGGCCTCCAGGGTCAGCAGCACGACCGGGGAACTCGACCACCCGCGCACCTGGTCGACCAGGTAGTCGCGGATCATCCACTCGTCGGCGGCAGCGGGGGTGGCTGCGAAAAAGGGAAGCGCAAAGATCGCCAGGGCGGCGGCGCGGCGAAGCAGTCTCATGGCAAAGGCCTTCCAGATGAATGCATCGGAAATGTCGCGGTCTTCTAGCATCCAGAACTTAACTAACTGATAACGCTAGACAGCTTCGTTAGTGGCGGGCGTGGCGCAGGTCCCTACTCCTGCCTTGATTTCAGTACGTAACCCCTGGGTGAAGGACACAAAGCCTACGACTGCAGACCGGTCCATCGAGCAGACCGGACGCAGGGATAACTGGTCTGATTAGCCTACCGGAAGTGCGGCGGAGTCCATCGCGCCGCCGGTCCTGCCTAAGGAGAGCCAGGCTCTAGCTATCCTGCCCTTCCGGCTTGCCGGCATCGTCGGCCGCACGCTCGTTCATGGCGCGGCGGTCGCGGGCGACCTCGGCCAGCTTGGAGCGCCACTGCGGCAGGAACTCGCCGATCTCGTGGAAAGCGGCGCGCGGCAGGAACAGCAGGTGGGAGTAGCTGATCGAGCGCACCGTGGCGCTGCGGCGGGTCTGGTCGAGCAGCGCCATCTCGCCGAAGAAGTCGCCGCGGCCGAGGCGCAGGCGGTCCTCGCCGATGGGGATCTCCACCGCGCCGCTGGCGATGAAGTACATGCCGTCGGCGCGCTCGCCGCGCTGGAACACGAAGGCGTCGGCGGCGAAGACACGCTCCTGCAGGCGCCGGGCGACGCGCGCCAGTTCGGCCTCGTCGAGGTTGCTGAACACCGGAAAGCCGCGCAGCAGTTCCGGCGTCGTCGCGCGCATGTCGACCGCGGCCCGGCGCCCGCGGCTGGCGTGCACGTTCTCGGCCTCCGAGCGCAGGTGGCGGGAGAGATCCTCGCTGATGATGCCGGCCTGGCGCATCTGCTGCACCTGCTCGACCTCCTCGCGGTAGGCGTAGCGCTCCAGCACCGCGTGGTCGAGCTCGCGCGCGAACTTGGGATACTGCAGGCGCAGGGCGTCGAGGTGGCGCTCGACCTCGGTAAGGCGCTGCTTCAGGATCTCGCCCAGCACTTCCGTGAGACGGTCGCCGAGCAGGCCGGCGAGGCGGAACTCCAGGAAGACCGTGAGTTCCAGCAGGATGATGCGGCTTACCAACAGTGACTGGAAGCGGCGCCCGAGGTAGGTCGCCAGCGGCAGGCTGATGCCGAGGCGCGAGTGCAGCAGGGCGATGGCGCGAAAGGTCCAGGTCTGGCGATGCGGGCGGCGCGCCGCGCGCAGGTAGCCGAGGCGGCCGCCTTCGCGGGCGCCGTCGATCATCGCCTCGACGGTGATGAGCGCGCGGTCGATCAGCGGGCTGGGCAGGCCGCCCGACCAGCGCTGCTCCATCATGAGAGAGCGTTCCTGGTTGGCCAGGGCGATGAGGCCGACGGTGAGGCGCTCGCGGTCGCTCAGTTCCTCGGCGAAGGAGTTGTCCTCGGCCACGCGGATCAGGCGCTCGCTATAGGGCCGCATGACCTGGTCGACCAGCTCGTCGTCCAGTTCGTAGCGGCCCGCGAAGGAGCGCAGGTTGGAGCGTACGCTGGACAGCGCCTGGGTCAGCACCTGGCTGCGGAAGGCGCGGTCGATGGCGGACAGCTGATCGAGCCCCAGCCAGCGCATCAGCGGGCTCAAGGTCGTGCCCTGAACCAGGAGCGTGAAGAGCGCGAAGCCGGTCGCCTGGATGGCGATGAAGCGCTGCACCTCGGGCTCGATCGCGGCGTTCTCGGTGACCGCCAGGGCCAGGGCCAGGGTGACCGAGCCGCGCAGCCCGCCCCAGATGATGACCGTCTTCATCGGCGTGGAGACCTTCTGCACCACGCGCGCCGCCGAGAGCAGCGGGAAGACGCCGAAGAGGATGAGGGCGCGGGCGACCAGGGCGCCGACCACCGCCACCAGGATGTAGAGGCCGTCGGTCCAGGCGAAGTCCTCCAGCAGGCGCGGCACCAGGATGGCGGCCAGCACGAAGACCAGGCTGGTCGCCCAGTAGGCGAGCTGCTCCAGGGTGTCGAGGCAGAACTGGAAGGCCTCGGGGTGGAAACGCGAGCGGCCGACGGCGGAGAGCACCAGCCCCGCCGCGACCACGGCGACCACGCCGGAGACGTCGAGGTAGTTGTTGCTCAGCACATAGACGACGTAGGGCAAGGCCACGGTGATGGTGATCTGGGCGCCGCGGTAGGCGCGCAGGAAGGACAGCAGCCGGGCCACCGCCCGGCCCGCCACCACGCCGACCACGACGCCGCCGAGCAGGCGCCAGGCGAGGCTCTCGCTCACCGCCATAAAGTCGAGTTCGCGCCCGGTGGTGATGACCACCAGGAAGGCGCTGAAGGCGGCGATGGCGGTGGCGCCGTTCAGCAGGCTCTCGCCCTCGACCAGCCGGGTCAGCCGCGCGGGGGCGCCGAGGTCGCGGAACATGGCGATGACCGCGCTGGGATCGGTGGTGGCGACGATGGCGCCGAACAGCAGGCAGACCACCAGCGGCATCGGCGCCACCAGGTAGACCGCGCCGCCGATCACCCCCAGGGCGACGATCACCGCCAGCACCGCCAGCAGCACCACGGCGACGAAATCCTGCGCCAGGCGCCGCACGTCGATGGTGATGGCGCCCTGGAACAGCAGCATGGGCAGCAGGATGGTGAGGAAGGTGGCCGAGGAGACCGGGATCTCGATCACCATCTCGGCGACTTCGTTGAACTCGTCGGTCAGGGTGGTGCGCAGCAGCCAGAGCGCCGCCAGGCCGATCAGCACACCGACCACGGCGAGCACCACGGTGTAGGGCAGGCCGGTGCGCCGCGCGAGCGGTTGCACGCTGGCAACGACCATCAGCAGCACGGCCGTGGTCAGGACGATGTCGGCGATGGCCATTCCCGGTCGTCTTCCGCCAGGGAACCGGCAGCGGCGGGACGCCGCGCCGCGATTCCCCTATTCCAGACTACCGTCTATCAAATCTCGCGGCGCCGCACCAATCGGGACGCAAGGGAACTGTGCGAAAGCGCACCGGCGGGGTGGCCGCCCCCGCTATTCACCCAGGACGCGGCGGCGTTCCTCGTACTCCGCCTTGTCGATCTCGCCGCGGGCGAAGCGCTCCTTGAGGATGTCGAGGGGCGTCTTGCCGGCCGGGGCGTGATGGCCCGGCGAGACACCGAGCCAGCGGACCAGCAGCACCACGGCGACAACCAGGATGACGAGGAAAATCCCCATCATGACCGGGCCAAGGAACCAGCCGTGCCCGCCGCCCTGCCACATATGGGGGTGATAATAGGGCTCGCCCTGCTGCGCCCAGGCGGCAGCCGGCAGGATCAGCGGCGGCAGCGCGGCCGCCAGCAACAGTCCGGGTTTCATCTCGCAACCTCCTCTACGGCACCAAGCGCATCCAGCCGCTGTGGCGATCGACCTCCAGGCGCTCGACCAGCGAACCGTCCTGAGTGACGATTTCGGCGAGAATGGTGTCGCCGTCCTTTTCCTCGACCTTGCCGAGCTTCACGTGGGGATTGCCCTGCCAGTCGAGGCGGCGCTGCAGCATTCGCGTGACGTCGTCGACCGAGACCGGTTCGACAGCGGACTGCATCATACCGCCGCGCGGGCCGGGGGCCATGCCCTGATTCCCCATGCCCTGGTTGCCCATGCCCTGGTTGCCCATGCCGGGCCCCATCATCGGCGCGCCGTCGCCGCCGGGGCCATAGCCCGGCGCCATGTGGCGGGGACCGATCATCGAGGGCCGGCCCTGCGGCCCCATCATCATGCCGGGGCCCATCATGCCCTGGCCCATCATACCGGGGCCCATCATACCGGGGCCCATCATACCGGGGCCCATCATACCCTGGCCCATCATACCGGGGCCCATCATGCCGGGACCGCCCTGGGGACAGCCCTGCATCATCATCCCGGGCATCATGCCGGGGCCCATCATGCCGGGACCCCCGTGCCAACCGTGATGCCAGCCGTGGTGATAGGGCTGCGCCGGGCTGTCACCGTGCGCCGCGGCGGGCGCCGCGGCAGCGAGGCCGAGCAGAACAGCCGCTGCGGCGGCGAAAAGTGAATCTCTGCATGTCATGGCCTTCTCCTTGCATAAGGTTTGCGGAAAGGCTCCAACCTGCAGGCTGCGCTTGACAGCCCCTGGCGACATTGATGTGGGTCAAGCGCCCCGACCTGAAGCTCTAGCGCCGCAGGATCAGGGTGTCGCCGCGGACCTCGTAGGACTCGAGCCGGCGCAGGAAAGTCATGCCGAGCAGGGATTCCGACATCGGCGCCTCGTTCACCGAGGCGGGAACATCGGCGTAGGCGATGGGCCCGATGGCGAGGCTGTCGAGGCGGACCGGCGCGCCGCGGCCGATGCCGTTGGCGGTGGTGTACTGGCGGGTGAAGCTGAGGTTTTCCGGATAGTAGCCGAGGCGCGCGGCGTCGGCCGGGCTGAGCACGACGTCGCTGGCGCCGGTGTCGACCAGGAAGTCGACCGGCTGGCCGTTGACCTGCGCGGTCACCACGAAGTGGCCGCCGGCGGCGGCGCGCAGCTCCACCACGCCGTCGCCCACCTCGACGGCGCGCGAGGGCATGAGTTCGCCGCCCAGGCGATTGGCAATGCCGCTGAAATCGTCGCGGTAGGCATAGCCGATCAGCAGCACGCCGCCGATGAGGCCCCAGATCGCCAGGTTGCGCAGGGTCTCGCCGAGCGGCACCCGGCGCAGCACCAGGACGCCGCTGGAGACCACCACCAGGATGGCGCTGAGCTTCACCAGCTGGATCCAGTCGGACTCGCCGAGCTGGCGCTGCGGGAAGGCGTCGAAGAGGAACCAGACGAGGGCGAAGAAGCCGGCGATCAGCAGCAGCCACAGCCAGGGGCCGTGGCCAGAACTCCTGCCGTTCCGCTCCCGTCCCGAAGGATCACGTTCCGGTGTCATGCTCACTCTCTCCCGCCGCGCCCAAAACCCCGGCGCCGGCCTAGCGGTCGCCCTGTCGCCGGGCGCGAAGCAACCTTAGAGATATTCGGTGAAGGGCGCGTTTACAACCTAGGCTGCACGATGTCCTGTCCGGCGCGGCGCCAAGCGGCCATGGAGCCGAGAAACACATCGACCTGGTCGAAACCGGCCCGGCGCAGCAGGGAAGCCGCCACCGTCGAGCGGACGCCGCTCGCGCACATCACCGTGTAGTGCCGGCGCCGGTCCAGCCGGTCAAGATGATCTGGCAGTTCGCCCAGGTAAATGGTCTGCGCGCCGGCGACGATACCGGTTTCGACTTCCGAGCGGCCACGCACATCAAGCAGCGCCCAGCCGTTCGGCCGGTCCGCGACACGGCGCGCGACTTCCGCCACCCCGACCACGGGAAGCGCCGAGAAAGCCTCGCCGCCGGCCGCCCAGACCGGCAGTGCGGGTTTCACGTAGCCGACGACGCGATCGAAGCCGATGCGCGCCAGTTGCCGCGCCGCGGCGCCCGCCTGGGCGGCATCGTCAGCGACCAGCAGCAGATCCTCGTCAGGCCGCAAAAACCAGCCGGCGAAGCCGGAGATCATGCTGTCCGGCAGAGCGAAGCTGCCCGGCAGATGCGCGCCGAGAAAGGCAGCGATGCCGCGCACGTCGACGAGGCGCGCCGAGGGCATCAGCCGCTTGCTCTCGGCGATATCGAGCGGTGGCGGCGGCAGCGACGCCGGCGGGGTTGCGGCGCCATCGCTGTTGAGGCGCTCCATCAGGGCGAAATAGGGCGGCTGGTAGTGATGCTCAGCGAGTTTGCGCGCCACGAAATCCTCCCGGTTTTCGACGCGCAGCATGGGATTGTTGAGCCGCTCGTATCCGAGGGTGGAGAACTCCCGCGCCGCCATGTTGTTGCCGCAGACCGAGCCGGCACCGTGTGCGGGATAGAGAATCGCCTGGTCACCGAGCGCGAGAATCTTGCCGAGGCTGTCGTAGAGCAGCCCGGCCACCTCTTCCGCGCGCCGGGGATAGAAGTCGGTGCGCCCCACATCGCCGACGAAGAGCGCATCGCCGGTAAAGACGGCCACCGCCTCCTGTCCGAAGTCGGCATCGTAGACCGCAAAGCTGAGGCTGTCGTCAGTGTGACCGGGGGTTTCGAGGACCGTTATCCGGAGGCTGCCCAGGCTGAAGTGCTCGCCCTCGCGCACAGTGCGGGCATAGGCGACGGGAGCCTCGGGAGCCGGGCCGTGACAGACCGGTGCCCCTGTCATCTGTGAGAGACGCGGGGCGCCTGAAATAAGATCCTCGTTGCGATGCGTCTCGAAAATATGCGTGATCTGAGAACCGCGCGCCGCCGCTCGCTCCACGTAGACCTCGCAGTCGCGCCGCGGGTCGATCACCGCAGCCTGACCATCGGCGCCGATCAGGTAGGAGAGGTGGGCCAGACCCTCGGTCTTGATTTTCTCAATGAACATGGCGGTTCCTATTTCGTGCTTTGTGTTTCATTCGGGCTGTGCATGCCTTCCTTTACGCCCAAGGCGATGAGCAGGACGTTCACCGGATAGGCAGCCAGCAGCCCCATGGAGAGCGAGAAGGCAAGAGAAGCCCAGAAGAGCGGCTCCGCCATGGTGGCATCGCCGGCGAGCCAGATGTCGACCGAGATGGCGACCACCTCCATGACCGTGATGCTCGCGGTCTCGCTGTAAACGGCATCCCAGAGCGCCTGGTGCAGCGGCACGTCCTCCTGCATCAGCGGCCCGACCGTGAGCGCGAAGCCGCCGGCGTAGGCCAGCGCGAAGGTGATGCCGGCAACCCACCAGGTGCTCAGGGAGAGCAGGCCGGCGGTGATGAAGACGCCGACGATCTCGCCGCCGCCACAGCCGGAGTAGCAGTGCGCGACCGAACGGAAGCTGCGCCGCCACAGCGAGTCCCGCGCGATCTGCTTGCGCCCGGAGTAGTAATAGACGGCGAGGCCGAGCGGGCCGGAGTAGAGGACCGTGAACAGCCAGACAGCCTTCATGAGCGAAGGCGTCTGGGGATTCCTGCTGCGCAGATCATAGAGCACGACGGCCAGCGAGACGGCGACCAGCAGGCCCCAGACAACGAGAAAGTCGGGAGATGTCAGGATGGCCTTGAGGGTCGCCTCGATCATTGCGAAAGCTTTGGCTGTGATTCAATCACCGGGATGACGCAGCAGCGCCTTGGAGATTCAACCGCCCCGCCGCCGATGGGTTCCCTTGGCGGCGCCGAGCTTGATCCCGCGGAAAGCGGCGCTAAGGTGTGGGCCTTCCGAGAGGATTGATGCGCGGAGCAGAAAAAAACCAATGAGCGAGCTTGAACTGCGCCGCGCCGGCGCCGAGGATTTCGCCATCGCCATCGACTGGGCGGCGGCGGAGGGCTGGAACCCCGGCCTGGACGACCTCGCCGCCTTCCACGCCGCCGATCCCGAGGGCTTCTTCCTGGGCTGGCTCGGCGACACGCCGGTCTCCTCCATCTCGGTGGTGCGCTACGGCGCGGACTTCGGCTTCCTCGGCTTCTACATCGTGCACCCGGACCACCGCGGCAAAGGCTACGGCTGGGCGATCTGGCAGCACGGCATGAGCTATCTCGAGGGCCGCACCATCGGACTGGACGGCGTGGTGGCGCAGCAGGAGAACTACAAGAAGAGCGGCTTCCGGCTGGCCGGGCGCAACATCCGCCACGGCGGCGTGCCGCTGCTGGCCGGCGCCAGCGCGAAGACCACGGCCAAAACGGCGATCCGCCCGGTGACGGCCGACGATATGGACGCCCTGGTCGCCTACGACAGCGCCTTCTTCGCCGGGCCGCGCGAGGGCTTCACCCGCGCCTGGGCGCTGCCGCCTGAAGGCACCCGGCGCCACGCGCTGGTCGCCCTGGCGGGCGGCGACATCAGCGGCTACGGCGTCATCCGCGACTGCCGCAGCGGGCGCAAGATCGGCCCGCTGTTCGCCGAGGACGCCGCCACGGCGGATGCGCTTTTCGTCGCGCTGTGCAACACGGCACCGGAGGGAGAGGCGCCGGGCGAGGTCTTCCTCGACACGCCGCAGGACAACGCCGCCGCGCTGGAGGTCGCCCATCATTTCGACCTGCAGCCGGTCTTCGAGACCGCGCGCATGTACCGGGTGCCGGCGGGGGGCGCCGCGCCGGCGCTGCCGATGGAGCGGACCTACGGCATCACCACCTTCGAGCTGGGGTGAACTCCCCGGCGAACGTCGCCCGCGGCCGGCTGAACAGTTCAGTCGTCGCGCTGCTCCTCGCGCTCCCAGAAAGGCTTGTGGTCGGGATCGCGGGGTGCGCTGCGGATGTCCGCACAGGCGCCGATCGCGAGCAGGACAAGGCCGCCGCTGACCGCCGCGCCGAGGAAGCGCCGGCGGCCGACTGCCGCCTCAGAAGAAAATATCGGGGAATATTTCGCCATTTCATTGCTTGCATCAGGGGGCGCGAAGGGAAGCGTTCTCCCGTCGCTCACTTTGATACGAGAGTTAGCGCGCGGCCGGGCGCCGGCAAGCGGCCGGGGGCCACAATATTGTGAAGTTGCGCGATCGCTCCCGCTCACCCAGTTTCGCCTGGGCTCGCTGCCCTCTCCCACGAGGGGAGAGGGAAAGCTAGGCCGCGGGCACCGCGCGCGGCTGGACGGGTTCGCCGGCGATGTAGGTGGCGGTGACGGCGCGGTCGTCACCCAGGGTCATCAGCAGGAATAGCTCCTCCTCCAGGGTCTCCAGCGTCAGGGCGCGGTGCGCCATGGCGGGGGTGGCGCGGGCGGCGAGCACGACGATGTCGGCCTCCAGCCCCGGCTCCAGCGCCCCGATGCGGTCGTCGAGGCCGAGGGCGCGGGCGTTGCCCAGGGTCAGCCAGTAGAAGCCGAAGAGCGCGGGCAGGTTCTGGTCCTGCAGCTGCAGCACCTTGTAGCCCTCGGCCAGGGTGCGCAGCATGGAATAGCTGGTGCCGCCGCCGACGTCGGTGGCCAGGGCCACGCGCAGGGGATGTGCGGGGGCGTGCGCCGCGGCGAGATCGAACAGGCCGGAGCCGATGAAGAGGTTGGAGGTCGGGCAGAAAACGGCGACCGAGCCGCTGCCGCTGAGCAAGAGCCTTTCGCCTTCATCGAGGTGGATGCAGTGGCCGAAGAGCGAGCGCGGACCCAGCAGGCCGAAGCGCTCGTAGACCGCGGTGTAGCTCTCCGCCCAGGGGAAGAGCCGGCGCACGGTCTCGATCTCCTGGCGGTTCTCGCTCAGGTGGGTCTGCAGGTAGACCCCGGGGAATTCCTTCAGCAGCGCGCCGGCGGCCTCGAGCTGCGCCTCGGTCGAAGCGCGGCGTCACCGCATAGAGCTGCCGCCCCTTGCCATGCCAGCGCTGGATGAGGGTCTTGGAGTCGGCGTAGGCGCTCTCTGCGGTGTCGCAGAGCGCGGCCGGCGCGCCCCGGTCCATCAGCACCTTGCCGGCGATCATGCGGGTGTTGCGGCGGTGCGATTCCCTGAAGAAGGCCTCGGCGGCCGGGCGGTGCACCGTGCCGTAGACCGCCGCCGTGGTGGTGCCGTTGCGCGCCAGCTCGTCGAGAAAGAAGGCGGCGACGGCGGCGGCGTGGTCCGGCTCGGCGAAGCGCTCTTCCTCGGCGAAGGCGTAGCGCTCCAGCCAGTCCAGCAGCTGGGCGCCGTAGGAGGCGATGACCTGGGTCTGCGGGTAGTGGATGTGGGCGTCGATGAAGCCGGGCAGGATGAGCGCCTCGGGAAAGTGGTCGACCCACACCTGCGCCGTGACTTGCGGCAGCAGGTCCTTGGCGTCGCCGACGGCAAGGATGCGGCCGCCGCCGAGGAGCACCAGACCGTCCTCGATGTAGCTGCAGGCGGCAGCGCCTGCGGTCGCGGGGTCGTCGGTGAAGGTCAGGAGGCGGCCACGCAGTGCGCGGGTGGGGGCGGTCATCGACAACCCACTGCCCGGTCGACACACATTCGACTCCACCTACTCCACTCGTCATCCTCGTGCTTGACACGAGGATCCACGGGGGAGGCCGGGCGCCAAGCGGTGCCATGGATCCTCGGGTCAAGCCCGAGGATGACAATTGAGAAGTTGGCAAAGGCAGTGCGTGCTCTGCAAGGCATAGCGTCAGTCTACCAAGCCGGGGCGCCGGCGGCGAGCCAGGCGGCGAGGAGTTGGCGCTCGCCCTCCTCGATGTAGGTGATGTTGCCCGGCGGCATGGCGTGGGTGCGCACCGCCTGCATTTCGATGGCGCGGGCCTGGGCGGCGATCTGTTGCGGCGTTTCGAGGACCACGCCCTTGGGCGGCACCGCGATGCCTTCCCAGAGGGGCTCGGCGGCGTGGCACATGGAGCAACGCGAGAGGATGACGTTCTCCACCTCGAGGCCGAGGTCGGCCATCTGCACAGCGGGCGCGGCGGCGGCTTCCGCGCGCGGCGCCGGCGGCAGCGAGGACAGCCAGACGATGGCGGCCAGCCCGGCGGCGGCGGCGGCCCAGGTCCACCAGGGTGAGCCGGCGCCCTTGTGGCGGCTGTTGAAGAAATGGCGGATCACCGCGCCCATAACGAGGACGATGGCGAGGATGGCCCAGTTCCAGCGGCTGGCGAAGGCCAGCGGATAGTGATTGGCGATCATCACGAAGATGACCGGCAGGGTCAGGTAGTTGTTGTGCAGCGAGCGGGTCTTGGCCGCCTTGCCGAGGGCCGGATCCGGCTGCTTGCCCGCGATGAGGTCGGCCACCACCTTCTTCTGGTTGGGGATGATGATGACGAAGACGTTGGCCACCATCATGGTGCCGATGAGGGCGCCCATCTGCATGATCATGCCGCGCCCGGAGAACACCAGGGTGAAGGCATAGCTCAGCACGACGAGAAAGACGAAACCGACGCCGGCCAGGGCGGTGTCGTTGTCGCCCAGGGGCGACTTGCAGAGCAGGTCGTAAACGATCCAGCCGGCGGCCAGGCCGGCGAGGCTGATGGC
>DAIQBR010000047.1:0-14034 GCA_036781105.1 Kiloniellaceae bacterium | reverse complement strand
GCGCCGCCTGCCGGGCAACACCCGCGACATCGAGGTCTATGGTGACCTGGTGGAAGACCTGATCGCCGACCGGCTGCAGCGGGTCGCCGGCGTTTCCCAGGTCGACTACTCCGGCGGCAGCGGCCGCGAACTGCAGGTCATCGTCGACCCCGCGGTGCTGGCCACCTACGGCCTGACGGTGCCGAAGGTCATGCAGTCACTGCGTGACGCGAACATCTCGCTGACCGCCGGCGCGGTGGACGACGGCAAGCGGCGCTACATCGTGCGCACCGACTCCGAGACCGCCACCGTGGAGCGGGTGCGTTCCATCGTCTTGCAGACCTCCTATTCGCCGGGCGCCGGGCCGGCCGGCGGAACGGGCGGCGGGCCCGGCGGCAGCCGCCTTGCCGAGGTGACGGTCGGCGACATCGCGGAGGTCCGCCTCGACTACGAGGAGCCGACCAGCAACCGGCGCTTCAACGGCATCCCGATGATCAGCCTCAACGTGGTGCGCGAAAGCGGCGCCAACGTCATCGAGACCATGGAAGGCCTGCGCGAGGCGGTGCGCGAGCTGAACGCGGGGCCCCTGCGCTTCGAGCAGGTCGAGCTGGAGGTCTACTACGACGAAACGCTCTACATCGACTCGGCGATCGATCTGGTGCGTCAGAACATTTTCGTCGGCGGTGCGCTGGCGGCGCTGCTTCTCATGCTGTTCCTGCGCTCCTGGCGCGCCACCCTGGTGGTGGTGCTGGCCATCCCGATCTCGGTCATCGCCACCTTCGTCGCCATGGCGGTGGTCGGGCGCTCCCTGAACGTCATTTCGCTGGCCGGAATCGCCTTTGCCGTCGGCATGGTGGTGGACGCCGCCATCGTGGTGCTGGAGAACATCTTCCGGCTGCGCCAGGGCGGCGCGCCCTCGGCCGCGGCGGCGCGCGAGGGCGCCAAGCAGGTGTGGGGCGCCATCCTCGCTTCGGCCCTGACCACCGTCGTCGTCTTCCTGCCGATCCTGCTGCTCGAGCTTCCGGCCGGCCAGCTGTTCCGCGACATCGCCGTGGCCATTTCGGTTTCGGTTCTGCTGTCGCTGCTGGTCGCCATCACGGTGATCCCGACCCTGGCCAACAAGCTGCTGGGGCGCCCGAAGATCGATTTCTCCAAGCGCCTGCACCTGCCCGTCATCGACTCCCTGGCGGGGCTTTTCGTACGCGCTGTCCTGGCCTTGCTGCGCGGCGTGATCGCCAGCCGCGTCGCCTCCGTTCTGCTGGTCGGCATGATCTGCGGCGGTGCGGCGCTGGCGACCTATGTCTTCATGCCGCGGCTCGACTACCTGCCGGACGGCAACCGCAACTTCGTCTATTCGCGGGTCCAGCCGCCGCCGGGCTATAACCTCGATACCACCTTCCACATCGCCGAACGCATCGAGGCGGCGACGCGCCCGCTGTGGGGGCCGGGCGAACCCGGCGACGCGGCGCCGGACAAGCCGCCACGTATCCAGAACTTCTTCTTCGTCGCCCTGCGCGACATCATGTTCGTCGGTGCCAGCAGTGCCGAGATCGAGCGCGCCGGCGACCTCGTGCCGGTCCTGCGCAAGGCCATCAACCAGGCCGACCCCGGCACCAAGGGCTTCGTCTCGCAGTCCTCCATTTTCGGCCGTTCGGTCGGCGGCTCGCGGGCGATTTCCCTCAACGTCACCGGCCCGGACATGAACGCGATCCTGGAGGTCGCGCGCCGCGCCGACCAGTTGCTGGCCGAGACCTTCTCCGAGGACAGCGGCGCCCAGACCCGCATCTCCCCGGGCCTCGATCTCGGCGCGCCGGAGATCCGCGTCACGCCGGACCTGCGCCGCCTCGCCAAGGCGGGCCTCTCGGCGCGCGACCTGGCGATCAGCATCGACGTGATGAACGACGGCGCACGGGCCGGCGAGATCAGCCGCGGCAGCCGCCGCATCGACATCGTGCTGCAGGGTCCCGAGGGACTGGTCACCAACACCCAGGGCATCAACGCGCTGCCCATCGTCACCGCCACCGGCCTGGTGCTGCCCGCCGACTCGCTTTCCAACATCGAGATCACCAACGGCCCGACGGAAATTCTCCACGTCGACCGCGAGCGCGCCATCACCATCACCGTGAGTCCGCCCAAGTCGATGCCGCTGCAGGATGCCATCGAGATCGTGCGCGACCAGGTGGTCGCGCCGCTCGAGGCCGAGTGGCTGACTCCGGGAATGAAGCTCAGCCTCAGCGGCGCCGCCGACGATCTCTCGGAGACCTGGAGCGCGCTGCAGCTGAACCTCCTGGTGGCGCTCGTCATCGTCTACCTGGTGATCTCGGTGCTTTACGAGAGCCTGATCTTTCCGGCGATCATCATGCTCTCGGTGCCGCTGGCGACCGCCGGCGGCCTGCTCGGCCTCGCCGCGCTGAACACCTACGTGGCCCAGCCGCTCGACATGCTGACCATGCTGGGATTCGTCATCCTCATCGGCATTGTGGTGAACAACGC
This sequence comes from Kiloniellaceae bacterium, assembly GCA_036781105.1. Classification (GTDB taxonomy): domain Bacteria; phylum Pseudomonadota; class Alphaproteobacteria; order Kiloniellales; family Kiloniellaceae; genus Pelagibius. The sequence continues at coordinate 11,562 of DAIQBR010000047.1, read as the reverse complement.
GATCCTGCTCGTCGACCAGGCGTTGCAGAACAGCCGCGCCGGCATGGGCTCTTCGGAGGCCATCCTGCAGGCCACGCGCAACCGCATCCGGCCGATCTTCATGTCGACCCTGACGTCGATCTTCGGCCTGCTGCCGCTGGCGATCTTCCCGGGGGCCGGTTCGGAGCTCTACCGCGGCCTCGGCTCGGTGGTGATCGGCGGCCTCAGCCTTTCCGCCCTGCTGACCCTGGCGATCATCCCGCCGCTGCTCTCGCTGCTGCTGCCCAAGGACCAGGCCGGCAGCGCCAAGGAAGAGCAGCCCTACCAGCTCGCCGCGCAGTAAGTCCGTTCTTTTGCCGCGCTATTCCCGCCACAGTTCCGGCTTCATCAGCGAGTCGCAGCAGACGACTGTGCCTCGCGGCTGGCCGGGCGCTTGATCTCGCAATGCTCTTACCCTCCATGCCTCCAGATATTCATCGGGCAGCGGGAAAGGCGCGGCGAGGCCAAGCGGGGCGGCCGGCGTAAAGCCGAAGCGGCGATAGTAGGCGGGATCTCCCAGCACGAAGACCAGCGCGATGCCGCGCTCGGCCAGCCGCATCAGTCCGGCCTCAACCAGCCGGCTGCCGATACCCTTGCCCTGCGCCTCAGGCACCACGGCGAGCGGGGCGAGGATGGCCATGGCCGTTTCCTCTTCCGCACCAGCGAGGCGCGCAGGGGTGAACAACACATGACCAAGGGCAGCATCCGCCTCGACCGCCAGCAGGGAGAGCAGCGGCTGTGCGCTCGGGTCGGCCAGAATGGCTCGCACCAGCCCGGCTTCCGTCTCGCCGCCGAAAGCGGCACGGTGAACCTGCAGCACCTGCGGCAGATCTTCCTCGGTGGCATCACGAATGTGCAAGGGAGAGCGCCTTTGCTGTCTCAACGGATGGGATTCGTGCGGTCGGCCTGTGCATTTCCCTACTTTAACCTGCGCGCCGCTTTCAGGAAATGAAGCGCGCACCGGCGACGGCCGGCTCGCCAGGTATTTCCCGGGCGAGAGCTTCGATACCGCTGCAGCGTAAACACTGCTCAGAAGGGAATGCGTTGGCCGTCCCAGGCGAAGAGGCCGCCGGAATGACCGGGCGAGAGACCGTCCAGCACTTCCAGCAGTTGCCCGGCGGCGCGTTCCGGCGCGAACAGCCGGCCTTCCGGCACGCCCGCCTGGAACGGCCGCGACAGGGCGGTGTCGACGGTGCCCGGATGCAGCGCGATGCAGAGCGCGCGGTCGTTGTGCCGCGCCAGCTCCACCGCCAGGGTGCGGACCAGCATGTTGAGCGCCGCCTTGGAGGCGCGGTAGGCGTGCCAGCCGCCCAGGCGGTTGTCTTCGATGCTGCCGACGCGGGCCGAGAGCACGGCAAAGACCGCCTTGCGATCGTCGGCCAGCAGCGGCAGGAAATGCTTGGCGGCCAGCGCCGGTCCGGTCGCGTTCACCGCGAAGGCGCGCTGCAGCCCGCTGCTGGAAAGGTTGCGCCAGGTCTTTTCCGGCTGCTGGACCTCGTCGTGCAGCAGACCGCTGGCGACGATGACCAGGTGCAGCGGCGCGGCGCCGGACTTCGCGGCTGCGGCCGCACGCGCGATGCTGCTTTCATCTTCCAGGTCGATGGCCTGCCAGGCCGTCTTCGGGCAGCTTGGCTCCAGCGGCCGGCGCGAGCAGGCAAGGACATGGCGCACGCTGGGGGCCGCCTCCAGTGCGGAGACAAAGGCCGTGCCAAGGCCGCCCGTGGCGCCGATCACGGCGACCGAAAGCTCCTTGCCGAAGGAGGCAAGGGCAGGGGCGGCGAGGCCGTCGCGCGTCGGGTTGAACATGGTGCGGATCGGTTAGCGCTCCAGGGCAGCGATTGACCGGTCGCCCGGCTGGTCTATCTGATAGACTTGGTACGCTGTCGCTCACTTTCCAAGGCGGACACTGTCATGGTCCTCGCCAAGACTCCCGCGAAGGGGCGCTCCCTGCTCTTTGCGCTGCTGACTCTTCTGGCCGGCCCGGCGGCAGCCGATCCGGCCGGCTCGGCACACGATTTCACCTTCACGGCGATAGAGGGCGGCGCGCTGCCCCTGGCGCAGTACAGGGGCAAGGTGGTGCTGCTGGTGAACACCGCCTCGCAGTGCGGCTTCACGCCACAGTATGCAGACCTGCAGGAGGTCTGGCAGCGCTACCGGGAGCGCGGCCTAGTGGTGCTCGGCGTGCCGTCGAACGATTTCGGCGGTCAGGAGCCGGGCAGCGAGGCGCAGATCAAGGAGTTCTGCGAGGTGAATTTCAGCATCGACTTTCCGCTGACGGCGAAGGAGCATGTCGTCGGCGCCGAGGCGCATCCTTTCTACCGCTGGGCCGCCGATCAGCTCGGCTTCGCCGCCAAGCCGCGCTGGAACTTCCACAAGTACCTCATCGGGCCGCAAGGCGAACTCGCCGACTGGTTTGCCACCGCCACCAAGCCGACCTCCGCGAAGGTCACCGGGGCCATCGAGGCGCAGCTCGCCAGGCTGCCGCAGGCGGGCGGCTGACGGCGCCGACAGGGGGTCAGTGGGCCAGCGCGTTGTCCAGCAGGGTGGCCGCCGCCGCCTTGGCCTGGCTGGTCGCCTCGCGGCAGCCCTCGACCTGGGCGCAGACGATGGCGCCCTCCTTCAGGATCAGCAGTTGCCGGGCGAGCCCCTCCGGGTCCGCGGCGCCGGCCTCCGCCGCGAGGGCGCGGAAGCGGTCGAACAGCAGGCCCTTGTGGATGGCCGCCTGGCGATGGATCGGATCGTTTGCTTCCTGGTACTCGGAGGCGGCCTTGACGAACATGCAGCCCCGGAAGCCGGGCTCGACGCACCACTCGCCCAGCGCGTCGAAGGCGGCGAGCAGCTGATCGCGCGGCGTCTTGCCGAGGGCGGCCATGCGCTGGAACAGCCAGTCGCGGAACTGCGCGTCGCGTAGTTTCAGCGCCGCCAGGATGAGCTCTTCCTTGCTGCGGAAATGCTTGTACATGGAGGTCTTGGAGATGCCGGTCACCTGCACCAGGCGATCCATGCCGGTGGCGTGAAAGCCATGGGTGTAGAAGGCGCGCAGCGCCTTGCCGACCAGTTCGTCCCGCTTCGTCGGACGCATGGGTCCCCCCTCTTATACGTTCGGCGCCAGTATAGCCGACCTCTCGAGGGCCGCCTATTCCCGGGAGCATCCTGCACGCGCCATTGCGGCGCGAAAAAGCGGCCCTATACTTTTGCGCATGAGCGAGGCGCTGCCGAAGAGCCCCGATAAGAAGAAGGACCCCCTGCTTCCCGTCGACGCAGCGGCGCGGCGGCTGGCGCGCGACCTTCTGCGCCGCGCCCGCCACGGCGCGCTCGCGACGCTGGATCCGCAGAGCGGCGATCCCCTGGCGACGCGTACGGGTCTGGCGCCGGATATCGACGGTGCGCCGGTCTTCCTCACCTCCACGCTTTCGGCGCATACCCAGGCCCTGCTCGCCGATCCGCGTTGCTCCTTGCTGGTGGGCGAGCCGGGTAAGGGTGATCCCCTGGCTCATCCACGCCTCACGGTGACCGGCCGCGCCGAGCGTGTAGCGCCGGACGCACCGCTCCGCGCAGGCCTGAAGCGGCGCTATCTCGCACGCCATCCCAAGGCCGAACTCTATGTCGATTTCGGCGACTTCAGTTTTTGGCGTTTCGAGGTGGCCCGCGCGAGCCTCAACGGCGGCTTTGGACGGGCCTACGCGATGACCGCGGCGGACGTGCTGACCGATCTTTCCGGGCTGGATGGGTTGCTGGATGCGGAAGAGGGCGCGGTGGCGCACATGAATGCCGATCACGCCGAGGCCGTGGAACTCTACGCCCGCGCCTTCTGTGGCGCGGAAGCCGGCCCCTGGCGGCTCGCCGGTATTGATTCGGAAGGCCTCGACCTCGTGCTCGGCGACCGGGTCGAGCGCCTGTGGTTCGAGGCGCCGCTGACGGCGCCGGAGGAGATGCGCCCGCAGCTGGTGCGGCTCGCCAAGGCGGCGCGGGACAAGTTGGGCGTTGCCTGTTAGGCACCCCGTTCAGCCGATGCCGTTCAGCTGGGCCGGAACACCATGGTGATTTCCGGGAACAGCAGAATTGCCGCCAGGATGAGAAGCTGCAGTCCGATGAAGGGCAGGAAGCCGCGGAAGATGTCCGGCAAAGTGATGTGCGGTGGCGCCACGGACTTCAGGTAGAAGGCGGCCGGCCCGAAGGGCGGGCTGAGGAAGCTCACCTGCATGTTCACGCAGAACAGGATGCCGTACCACACGGCGACAAAACTCGGCGCGGCGGCCAGCGCGCCGGTCAGGCCCAGTTCCTCGACCGGCAGCTTCAGCACGATGGGCAGGAAGACCGGCATGACCAGCAGGACGATGCCGACCCAGTCCATCAGGGCACCGAGGATCAGGAAGATCACCATCATCAGCAGCAGGATGCCGAAGGTCGGCAACTCGGTGCCGATGATGAGGTTGGCCACATAGGTCGGGCCGCCGGCGATGGTATAGGCGCCGGCCAGGGCGGTGGCACCGAAGGTGATCCACAGGATCGTGCCGGTGGATTTCCAGGTGCGCATCAGGGCTTCCTTGAACAGGGCCCAGGACAGCTCTCCGCGCAGGGTGATGAGAAGCAGCACCGCGATCACGCCCATGCCGGCCGCCTCGGTGATACCGGTAATGCCGCCGTAGATCGATCCGAGGACCACGGTGACCACGAAGAGCGGCGCGAGCAGGCCGGGCAGCGCGCGCAGCTTGTCAGCCATGGTGACACTCTCGCCACCCTGCGGCAGCGGCGCCTGCTCGGGGTTCATCTGGGTCCGGATGATGATGTAGACGATGTAACAGCCGCCCAGGATGAAGCCGGGCACGAAGGCCGCCTTGAACAGCGCATGGATCGAGGTTTCGGTCACCAGCCCGTAAATGATCAGCACGATGGAGGGCGGGATCATGGTGCCCAGGCTGCCGGAGGCGCAGATGGTGCCGATGGCGAGGTTCTGGTTGTAGCCGAGGCGCAGCATATTGGGCAGGGCGATGAGCCCCAGCAGCACGATCTCGCCGCCGATGATGCCCGACATGGCGGCCATGATGATGGCCATGATGGCGGTGACGATGGCGATGCCGCCGCGGGTGCGGCTGAGCCAGACGTTGAGGCTGTCGAACATTGCCTTGGCAATGTTCGATCTCTCCATGAGACAGGCCATGAATATGAACAGCGGCACGGATATCAGCACGTAGTCGGTCATCAGGCCGTACATGCGCTGGGCCAGGATGTTCAGCGGTCCGGTCCCGAAGGAGCGGAACAGCAGGTCCGGCCCGAATTTCATCATCAGGACGGCGACGGCCAGAAAGCCCGACGCGAAGCCCAGCGGCATGCCGATCGCCAGCAGAACGAAGATCCCGATCAACAGGATCAGCGAGATCGTTCCGATATCCATAGACTGCTATTCCCCCAGCGCGACCGACTTCCAGGTCAGTCGACGTGTTCTTCCATCACTTCCTCGGCCAGGTCGTGGACCTGTTTTTCTTTCTTCCAGTCGACGATCAGGTTCGTCACCGCCTGGATCGCGATCAGCGTTATGGTCAGCAGCACCAGCGGCTTCATGGTGGCTGGGATCGGCGGATCCCAGGCGGTGCCGAAGGTCTCCCAGCGCATCATCTTGACCCAGGCCTCATTGAAGCCGCCCCAGACGATGGCGGCGGCGAAGAGCACGATGAGCACGGTGGAGATGGTGTCGAAGGCACGCTGCCAGTTGCGTGGGACCATGTCGTAGAGGATGAAAATGCGGATGTGGCCGCGCTGCTGCATGACGTAGAGGCCGGCCAGCAGATAGACGGTACCGGCAGTCCAGAGCGACATCTCGTTGACCCAGTAGGTCCCGCTCCCGAAGACGTAGCGCATCACCACTTCGTAGAACATGATGACGACGATCAGGGCGACCAGGAACATCGCCACGCGACTGATCCCGATGCTGATGCGGTCTATCCAACTTTCGGCCGGGTGTTCGACCATCTTTCGCCTCCCCACGGCGACTCCGCGACCTGCTTGAACCTGCGGAGGGCCCTCAGATTAGCACAGCAAACGCAAAAGCGGGCCCCGCCAGGTTCAGCGAACCTGAGGGGACCCGCGCTGCGGTTTCGGACGCTGGTGCTTACTTCACCAGACCGAGGGTCTTGAGGAAGGCGACGTGGCTGTCAACCAGGGCGCGCGCTTCCGGGGTCTTGTCAGCCCAGCCCTGCCAGGCCGACTGCGCCGCCTGGCGGAAGGCCGCGCGGTCCTCGGCGGACCAGTCGTAGAGGGTGACGCCCTTGGCGGTCAGCATGGCCGCGGCTTCGTTGTTCTTCACCTCGAAGGTGAGGGCCGTCTGGAAGGCCAGCTTCTGCATGGCGACGTCGACGATGCGCTGCAGGTCTTCGGGCAGCGCGTCCCAGGCGTCCTTGCGAATGGCGAGGTGATCGGACGGCATGGAGTGGAAGCCCGGATAGGTCGCGTGCTCGACCAGGTCGTAGAGACCGAGGCCGACGTTGTTGGCGAGGCCCGAGGCGTCGGCGCCGTCGATGATGCCGGTCTCCAGCGCGGTGAAGATCTCGGTGAAGTCCATCACCACCGGCTTGGCGCCCATGTTGGCGAAAATCTCGGTCTCGAGGCCCGGCGGCGAGCGGAACTTCCAATCCTTCAGGTCCTCAGGGCCACGCAGCGGCTTGGAGGAGGACATCGACTCCTGGCCGTAGATCCACCAGCCGATGAGCTGCATGTTGTATTCGTTGTAGAGTTCGTTGGCCGCTGCCTCGCCGCCGCCGTAGTAGAACCAGGCGTACTGCTGCCAGGGCGTGTCGTAGCCGCCCATGATGTCGCCGACGAACTGGAAGGCCGGATTCTTGCCGGTCTGATAGGCGCCACCGGTCATGTCGCCGTCCAGGATGCCGCTGGCTGCCGCGTCGAAGGTCTCGACCGACTTCACCACCGACGACGAAAAGAACATCTCGATGTCCAGCCGGCCGCCCGACATGGTCTCCACGTCGTCGACAAACTGCTGGGCGAGCTTGCCGGAAGTGGTCTCCGGCGCGTAGTGCGTTTGGATTCGCAGCGTGTAGTCCGCGGCGCCGGCCGTGGACAGGCCGAGCATAGAAGTCGCCGCCGCGACGGCGGCGATTTTCAGAACCTTCATGTCTTCCTCCCTATTCGTCACATGACTGCGCGGCGCGTTGCCGCGCACCTTGCCGGCGCTTTGATGTCCGCGCCTTCGAAAACGAAGCCTAAGCCAATCGCGGAGTCATCACAACACGAACTTGGTATCGCTACCATCGGGGCGCCCCCGGGGCTGTGACAGCGCCCTGCGGTGCCCGGGAAATCGCCTCTGGAGCCGTCGGCCAAAGCGTGATAGGAACAGCGAATGAAAATGACTCGCAGTCGCATAAACTAGCTTTCCGGACTAGGCGAAGTGAGCGGTTCTGGCCCTGGAAGCCTTGAGAATCGGCGCAAACCTGCGGGCGGCAGGAAGGAGAGCGGGTGACGATGATCTCTCGGATGAAGGCGGCGCAGTCGGGGCGGCGGGCAAGGCAGGGACCGGCGACCGCACCGCCAGCGGCACCACCGGGTCACGCAGTGGCGGCGGCAACCCCGGCGCCGTCGTCGACTACGCCGCGCGCCTCAACGCCTGGCTGGAGCGACACAAGGAATATCCCCGGCGCGCGAGCCTGCACCGCCAGCAGGGCGAGGCGACTCTCTACTTCGTCATCGACCGGGCCGGCCGCGTGCTGGACTTCCGGATCAAGAAGAGCACCGGCTACAAGCTGCTCGACGAGGAGGTGGCGAACATGATCAGGCGGGCGTCGCCGTTGCCGGCGCCGCCGGAAAGCGTCCAGGGCGCCGCCCTCGAGTTTCGCGTGCCGGTCGGTTTTGACCAGCGCTAGCGGCTACCGCCCTGCGGCCTGCAGCGTTTCGCGCAGCGGCGTCCGGCGGTCTGCGTCGGGGACTGTCAGCACGCGGATCTGCGGCAGGCGCAGCACCGCCGTGGTGCCGGCGCCGAGCGTGCTTTCCAAATGCAGCGCGCCGCCATGCAGTTCGACGAAAGAGCGCGCAATCGGCAGGCCGAGGCCGGTGCTCTTCACGCCGGCCACGTAGTTCGCGCCATGCTCGTAGGGATGGAACACCAGGTCGAGCTTTTCGGCCTCGATGCCGATGCCGTTGTCGGCGATGCGCAGCTCCGCGCCCTGGCTGTCGGGTGTCAGCGTCACGGTGATGCGGCCGCCGGGCGGTGTGAACTTCACCGCGTTGGACAGCAGGTTCAGCGCGATCTGCTTCATCAGCCGCGGATCGGCGACAACCTTCACCTCCGGCAGGGCGCAGTCCAAGGTGATGTTCTTGTCGTGGCCCTGCGGCGTGCCGGCGATCATCTGCAAGGCGTCGCTCAGCAGGGCGCGCAGATCGATCTCGGAGTCCTGCAGCATCATCTTGCCGGACTCGATCTTGGCGAGATCGAGCAGGCCGTCGATCAGGCCCAGCAGGTCCATCGCCGAGGTGTTGATGTCGTTCACGTACTCGAGATAGCGCTGGCTCACCTCGCCGAAGACGCCGAGCCGGATGATCTCCGAAAAGCCGATGATGGCGTTCAGCGGCGTGCGCAGCTCGTGGCTCATGTTGGCGAGGAACTTGGATTTCACCTGGTTGGCGCGCTCGGCTTCCTTGCGCGCGGCGACGGCGATCTCGCTGCTGCGCTCCAGGGCGGCGGTGCGCTGGCGCACCCGCTTTTCCAGGTCGACGTTCAGGTTGGCCAGGCGCGCTTCGGCCTGGACCCGCTCGGTGACGTCGGTTTCGGTCATCACGATGACCCACTCGCCGGTGCGCGGGTCGCGGCCGCGGCGCGCCTGCAGCTGGTGCCAGCGCGGACCCTGGGCCGTGCGCACCTTGAGGTCGCGCAGGAAGGGCGTGTCGGCGGCAACTGACTTCCGCACGGCGAGCACAATCTGCGGGTCGCCGAGGTGCCGATCCAGGTCGCTGCCGGCCTCGGCCGTCTCGCAGCGGGCGTAGATATCGAGAGCGGCAGGATTGCGCGACAGCAAACTGCCGTCCAGCGAATAGGTGCTGACCATCAGGGAGGTGTAGCGGGTCGCCTCCAGCAGGCGCAGCGCCTCGTCGTTGCCGTCCAGATCCAGCGGACCCGAGCTTTCGATCAGCACGGCGTCGCGCCCTTCCGCAATGGTGACCGGCGCGAGGGAGAGCAGCAGCGTGGTCGGCACGTTGTTCGGATACAGCGTCCAGGTCTCCAGCGCCACCTCGCCCGGCGGCGTCTTGGCGATCACCTGGGTGAGGCGCTGGCGCACCGTGGGGCTGTCGGCACCGAAGTCACGCGCCAGCAGTTCCGCCAGGCTCTCGGCGCGCCAGAACCTCAGCGCCCGGCGGTTGGCCCACCAGACGGCATGGCGGTCGACGTCGAACACCCAGATCGGCGTATGCAGCCGGTCGAGGGCGTCGAGCTCACGCCGGTCGGCGAAATGCTGCTTTGTCGTAGACCCCATGAAGTCTCATGTCTCCGGCGTCAGTCGGCGGCAAGCGCGCCCGGATCCTGACGGTCCGATGGCGGCGATGAAATCGTGCGGCGTTCCTGCGGGGGCGGGGCCGGGAAGCGATAGCTCGGATTTATCCGGCTTTGAATATTCAGCCGCCGCCGTCGAATGGACCGCCATTTGCCTTCCGCCGCGCCGGGAGTCAAGCACGCAGAGGTCGTGGTTTCGGCCGCTCGGTTGAGAAGCCCCGGATTCCCGCGGTTCGACGGCTTCACATGGCTGTCATCTTGCTGCCGCGCCAGCGTCACGCAAGCGGCCTATGAGAGCTGATTCATCAGCAGCAGACCACGGCCATGCGATTCCTCACCCCTTCCAGCGCGTTCACCTACGCCGCCCCGCAGGACGCCGCCTGGCGGCAGGCCGTGATTCACGGCATCGAACAACTGACCGGCAAGCCGCGCCTGTGGCGGCTCTACTCCGAGTATTGCAACGGCCCGGCGGGCGGGGATTTCTTCGCCGAGGCGGTGGACCGGCTCAACCTCAGGCTCAATATCGACCGCCGCGATCTCGCCCGCATTCCGCGCCAGGGTCCGCTCGTGGTCGTCGCCAACCACCCCTTCGGCGTGGTCGACGGCATCGTGCTCGGCTACCTGCTGTCGCGGGTCCGGCCCGACTTTCGCATCGTGGTCAACTCGGTGCTCTACCGCCTGCCGGAGCTGCAGCCTTTCCTGCTGCCGATCGACTTCGCCGAGACCCGCGAGGCACAGCGGACCAACCTGGCGAGCCGCCGCCAGGCCCTGGCCGATCTCGCCGCGGGGCGCGCCATCGCCATTTTCCCGGGCGGCACCGTCTCGACCGCGCCCTCGCCGCTCGGCCGTGCCATCGATCCGACCTGGAAGCCCTTCGTCGGGCGCCTGGTGCAGGAAGGCCGCGCCGGCGTCGTCCCGGTGTTCTTCGAGGGGCAGAACAGCCGTCTCTTCCAGTGGGCCAGCCGGGTCTCCATGACCCTGCGTCTCTCCCTGCTGTTCCACGAGGTGGTGAACAAGATGGGCTGCGAGGTGGCCCTGCGCATCGGCCGGCCGCTCGGTTATGCGCAGCTCGCCCATTTCGACGACCGCCGGGCGCTGACCGATCACCTGCGCGGCCTCACCTACGCGCCGGCGCGCGAGGCCGAGGCCTGCTTCGCGCCGCCCTTCGAGCCGCCGCTGGGCCCGGTATTCGACCTGCGGTGAGCACCGCTGCGGCGCCGCCAGGCGGCTGCCCGCTATTTGACACAGTCGTCCAGGGGGCCTGCACAAACGGATTACAGCTCCCGCGCCCGGTAAGGCGTTTGCTGGATAAATCCTTGCTGGCTATACTTCCTGGATCATAGGACGCAGAACCTAGGGGGCGGTCCGCCGAGGCAGACTTGGGGACCGTGGGGGGTGATCGTCCGCCCGTGCCGGCGCCAGGCCGCGCGGTCATCGCGAGAATGGAAGGGGAATCCATGGCAGCGGTCGCAGGGGAACTTCAGGCACTACCGTTCGGGTCGCTCATCGGCGGTCCTTTGGATGCGGCCATCGAGGCGCAGGCCCGCGCGGCCCTGTCCTCGGTGAATTTCATTCGCCAGATCGGCTTCAAGAAGAACGGCGAGGTGGAGAACATCACCTTCACCGCCAAGAAGGGCGACCAGGAGTCGACCATCACGGTGCCGCTGCTGACCATCGTGCCGATCCCCTTCATCCGCATCGACGAGATGACGATCGACTTCAAGGCGAACATCACCTCCTCGACGCAGAGCGAGGACAAGACGGTCGAGTCGAGTGAGAAGAAGGCGAAGGTCGAGGCCGGCGCCAGCTACCTCTTCTTCAAGGCGAGCCTCGAGGCCTCGATTTCCTCCAAGAAGGACTCGGAGTCGACGAAGAACTCCAAGTACGCGGTGGAGACCACCATCGACGTCCACGTCCATGCGGTGCAGGACGAACTGCCCGCCGGTCTCGCCAAGATGCTGAACATCCTGGCCGACACCATCCAGGCGCCGCCGGCACTGACCGACCAGTCCGCTGGCGGTGGTGGCGGTGGCGGTGGCGGCGGGGGCGGC
>DAIQBR010000046.1:0-14202 GCA_036781105.1 Kiloniellaceae bacterium | reverse complement strand
GGCGTCGTGCAGGTTCTCCGGCTCGAAATAGCGGTTGAAGGTGTCGGCAAAGAGGATGACCTCTTCGCCTGTGACCGCCAGCGTCTCTTGCCGGTATGGGTCGCCGCGCCACCTCGGCAGCTTGCGGTCCGCCGCGAAGCCGAGCAGGCGCTCGGAAAGCCTGGCCGCACCGGGCAGCCGGTCACGCAGGTTCATCAGCCAGGGCAGCCGTGCCGCCAGCGGCGCATAGCGTGGCAGGTAGGCGACGATCATCTCGCGCAGCGCCACGCCCTGCTTGCGGGCGCGCGCGGCCAGCACCTCGATCTTCATCTTCGCCATGTCGACGCCGGTCGGGCACTCGCGCCTGCAGCCCTTGCAGGAGACGCAGAGCGACAAGGTCTCCACCATCTCGTCGGAGGTCAGGGCCTCCGGGCCGAGTTGGCCGGACATCGCCAGGCGCAGACTGTTGGCGCGGCCGCGCGTCAGGTCGCGCTCGTCGCGCGTCACCCGGTAGGAGGGACACATGACCCCCTCGGCCTTGCGGCAGGCGCCGTTGTTGTTGCACATCTCCACGGCGCCCTGGAAGCCACCGCCGGCGCCGCTGTAGGACGACCAGTCGAACACGCTTTCCAGCTCCGGCACGGCATAGTCCGGCGCATAGCGGAACAGGCTGCGATCGTCCATCTTCGGTGGCCGCACCACGCGGCCCGGATTGAGCAGGCCGGCCGGGTCCATGCGGTCCTTCACCCACTCGAAGCTCTCGACCATGCGGTCGCCGAACATCTCGCGGTGGAACTCCGAGCGCACGATGCCGTCGCCGTGTTCGCCGGAGTGCGAGCCCTTGTACTCCCGCACCATCTCGAAGGCTTCCTCCGCGATGGCGCGCATCGCCTTCACGTCCTGGTCCAGCTTCAGGTTCAGCACCGGTCGCACGTGCAGGGTGCCGACCGAGGCGTGGGCGTACCAGGTGCCGTCGGTACCGTGCTTGTGGAAGATCTCGGTCAGGCGGCGGGTGTATTCCGCGAGGTCGGGCAGCTGCACCGCGCAGTCCTCGACGAAAGAGACCGGCTTCCGCTCCGACTTCATCGACATCATGATGTTGAGGCCCTGCTTGCGAACCTCCCAGATCTGCTTCTGGAAGTCGGGGTCGGTCGCCTCCACCACGCCGCCGTTCTTCTTGCCCGGGTCCTCCCAGCGGAAACCGAGCTGGGCCATCATGTCGCCCAGCGCGCGCAGGCGGCGCAGGTTCTCCTGCTGGTCTTCCTCGGCGAACTCGACCAGCAGGATGGCGCCGGGCTCGCCGCGCACGAAGCGGTCGACCACCGGGCGGAACATGGCGATGTCGCGGCTCAGCCCGATCATGGTGTGATCGACCAGTTCCACCGCCGTCGGTCCCAGGGTCACCAGGTGCTGGGCCGCGTCCATGGCGTCGTAGAGCGTCGGAAAATGGCAGACGCCCAGCGCCTTGTTGGCGAGGATCGGCGACAGTTTGAGGGTGATGCGTTCGCTGAGCGCCAGCGTGCCCTCGGAGCCGACCAGCAGGTGAGCCAGGTTGTTGGGCCCGTAGCCGGGAATCAGGGCATCCAGATTGTAGCCGCCGACCCGGCGCAGCACCTCGGGAAAGCGTGCGCGGATCTCGTCGGCCTCGCGCCCGCCGAGCGCCAGGAGGTCGCGGAACAGTGCCGCGACTTCATCGCTGTCGTTGCGGCCTTCCGCCGCGCCCGGGGTCTCGCCGAAGACCGCCTTGCTGCCGTCGGCCAGCAACGCGTCGATGGCGGCGACGTTGTCGCGCATCAGGCCATAGCGGATCGAGCGCGAGCCGCAGGAGTTGTTGGCCGCCATGCCGCCCAGGGTGGCGCGTGACGCCGTCGAGACGTCGACCGGAAACCACAGGCCGCTCGGCTTCAGCCGGGCGTTCAACTGGTCGAGCACCAGGCCCGGCTCCACCACGCAGGTCCTTGCCTCCGTATCGAGGGAGACCAGGTTGTTCAGGTGCTTGGAAAGATCGATGACGATGGCGCGGTTCACCGTCTGGCCGCATTGCGAGGTGCCGCCGCCGCGCGGCAGCACCGGCACCCCGGCCTCGCGCGCCACGCCCAGGGTCGCCTCGACGTCGGCCCAGGTCTTCGGCACCACCACGCCGAGCGGCACCACCTGGTAGATCGAGGCATCGGTGGCGTAGCGCCCGCGGCTGAAGAGGTCGAAGAGGACCTCGCCCTCGACCTCCCTCGCCAGGTTTTTCGCCAGCTCGCCGCCGTCACGCATTGTTGACATCTGCCCCGGATTTGTATTTTGTATTCATAATTCATAACGACAAAGACCGCGCCAGCGCAAGCTTCGCCACCAAGAATCTCCGTTTTGGGTGGCGGCTGGGGCCGGGAACCTTTCACAGGGGAAACATGCCAGGGCGTCATTTCCTTCAGATTCCGGGTCCCACCAACGTGCCCGACCGGGTGCTGCGGGCCATGGACCTGCCGACCATGGATCATCGCGGCCCGCGGTTCGGCGAGCTCGGCCAGCGCGTGCTGGAGGGCATGCGCAGGGTCTTCAAGACCGAGGGCCGCGTGGTGATCTATCCCGCCTCCGGCACCGGGGCCTGGGAGGCAGCGCTGGTCAACACGCTGTCACCGGGCGACCGCGTGCTGATGTACGAGACCGGGCATTTCGCCAGTCTCTGGAAGGGCCTCGCCGAGCGTCTCGGCCTTGAGCCCGAGTTCATCGCCGGCGACTGGCGCAGCGGCGCCGACCCGGCCGCCATCCAGGCCAGCCTCGCGGCCGACAGGACTCACGCGATCAAGGCGGTCTGCGTGGTCCACAACGAGACCTCGACCGGCTGCACCAGCCGCATCGCCGAGGTGCGCAAGGCGATCGACGACGCCGGCCACCCGGCCCTGCTGATGGTCGACACCATCTCCTCGCTGGCCTCCATCGACTACCGCCACGACGAGTGGGGCGTGGACGTCACCGTGGCGGGCTCGCAGAAGGGCCTCATGCTGCCGCCGGGCCTCTCCTTCAACGCCGTCAGCGACAAGGCGCTGGAAGCCTCCAAGACGGCGAAGCTGCCGCGCTCCTACTGGTCGTGGGACGAGATGGTCGGCCCCAACGACAAGGGCTTCTTCCCTTACACGCCGGCGACCAACCTGTTGTACGGGCTCGCCGAGGCGATCGACATGCTGGAGGAAGAGGGCCTCGACAAGGTCTTCGCGCGCCACGACCGCCACGCCGAGGCGACCCGCCGCGCGGTGCGCGCCTGGGGGCTGGAGGTGCTGTGCAAGAACCCGCGCCACTATTCCAGTTCGCTGACCGCGGTGATGGTGCCGCAGGGCACCAGCGCCGACCACTTCCGCAAGGTCACGCTGGAGCACTTCGACATGTCGCTCGGCAACGGCCTGTCCAAGATCGCCGACAAGGTGTTCCGCATCGGCCACCTCGGCGACTTCAACGACCTTATGCTCATGGGTACCCTCTCCGGTGTGGAGATGGGCCTCGAGCTGTCCGGCATTCCCTACCGCCGCGGTGGGGTGCAAGCGGCCCTCGGCTATCTTTCCGGCCAGGACCAGACCTTGGCGGAGGGCGCCGCCGAATAATCACAAGAATCAGCGCCCCTGCTGAACCACGACAACGAGAAACACAATCCTGGGGAGGAAAATGATGAGAATTCTTGGTTTCATGAGTGCCGCCGCCGTAGCAGGACTGCTCGCCGGGCCGGCAATGGCCGCAGACCTGACCCTGAAGTTCGGCCACGTTGGCGAGCCCGGCTCGCTCTTCGCGGCCAGCGCCGAGGAATTCGCGCGCTGTTCGAACGAGGCCCTCGGCAACAAGGCGGAGGTTCAGGTCTTCGGCTCCTCGCAGCTCGGCAACGACACCGAACTGCTGCAGAAGCTGAAGCTCGGCCAGGTCAACTTCGCCCTGCCGTCCTCGGTGATGTCCTCGGTCGCGCCTGTGTTCGGCGTCTTCGAGATGCCCTACATCATCAAGAGCCGCGAGCACATGAAGCGGGTCGAGGCGGCGGTGCTGGACAGCAAGCTGCAGCCGGCCGCCCAGGAAAAGGGCTACCGCATCATCGGCATCTGGGAAAACGGCTTCCGCCACATCACCAATAACGTGCGGCCAATCAACAAGCCGGACGACCTGAAAGGCGTCAAGCTGCGTACGCCGAAGGGCGAGTGGCGTGTGAAGATGTTCCAGCTCTACGGCGCCAACCCGTCGCCGATGGCTTTCTCGGAGGTCTTCACCGCGCTGCAGACCGGCGTGATGGACGGCCAGGAGAACCCCTACACCCAGATCTGGTCGGCCAAGTTCCAGGAGGTGCAGAAGTACCTCTCGATCACCGGCCACGTCTACACGCCGGCCTACGCACTGGTTTCCGACAAGCACTATTCGGCGCTGCCCGACGACGTGCGCTCGGTACTCGACCGCTGCGGCAAGGAGACCCAGGCCTTCGTCCATGAGACGGCCGCCAATATGGAGACCGACCTCCTCACCAAGTTGAAGGACGGCGGCATCCAGGTGAACGAGGCGGACAAGGATGCCTTCATCTCTGCCTCGCAGCCCGTCTACAAGGAGTTCGCCACTTCCGTCGACGGCGGACAGGAGCTGATCGACACCTTGCTGAAGCTCGGCGAGGGCGTCTAACTCTCCGACGGTACGGGGCCCGGAGCCGTCGGCTCCGGGCCCCTCCTTCATCCACCTCGCGGAGGCCTTCCCTGCCGCCGCTTCCTGTCCGCCGGCGGCCGTCCGCCGGCGGCGCCCTAAGGAGTACCCGGATCGATGTTGAGGCAGACACACAGCGCCCTGGAATGGCTGCTGGAGTGGGCCACAATTGCCCTGATGCTCGTCTTGACCATCGTGGTGGTCGTCGGCGTGACCTACCGGCTGGCCGGCAACTCGCTCTCATGGTACGACGAGATCGCCTCCGTACTGCTCGCCTGGATCACCTACTACGGTGCGGCCCTGGCGGCCCTGAAGCGCCGTCACATCGGCTTCGACTCGGTGCTGCTCGCCCTGCCTTTGCAGCTGCGCATGGCGAGCCTCGTGGCCGCGGAAGTCCTGGTGATCGGCTTCTTTGTCCTCATGACCTGGGCCGGCCTTGAGGTTCTGGCTGTGCTGGAGGGTATGCACCTGGTGGCACTGAACTGGATGCCGATCCAAATCACGCAGTCGGTGATTCCGATCGGCGGCGATCTCTACATCCTCTGCGAACTGGTCAGCCTGCCGGATTACTGGCGCATGACCGCCGACGGCAAGTCGCTGGAGCACGCGGAGATCGAGGAGGAAGTCGAGCAGGAACTGAAACACGCGGGGCAGCGCTGAGCCATGCTGATCCTTGGACTGTTCCTTGCCCTGGTGGTGATGATCTGCCTCAACGTGCCGATTGCCGTTGCGCTTGCCATTTCCGCCGTCATCGGACTGCTGGCCAGCGAAGGCGTCAACAGCCTGGTGAACATCGCGCTGGATATGTACAACGGCGCGACCAACTTCTCGCTCATCGCGATCCCCATGTTCGTGCTGGCCGGCGCCATCATGAACGCCAGCGGCATCACCGACCGTCTCATCAACTTCGTCTCCGCCCTCATCGGTTTCGTGCGCGGCGGACTGGCGATGATCAACATCGGCGTCTCGCTGTTCTTTGCCGAGATCTCCGGCTCCGCCGTGGCCGACGTGGCCGCGCTCGGCTCGATCCTCATCCCGCAGATGAAGAAGCGCGGTTACAGTGCGCCGCTGTCCGCGGCAGTCACCTCCTCCTCCGCCTCGCTGGCCATCATCATCCCGCCGTCGATCCCGATGATCCTCTATGCGGTTTCGGCCGGCACCTCGGTGGAACAGTTGTTCGTTGCCGGTGTCGTCCCCGGCCTGCTGGGCGCCGCGGGGCTCATGACCGTCGCCTACATATTCGCCCGACGCTATGACCTGCCGGTAGAGGAGGCCTTCGAACTGACCCGCCTGCGGCGCAGCTTCATCGAGGCGCTGCCCGCCTTCAGCCTGCCGGTGATCATCCTCGGCGGCATCTTCGGCGGCTTCGTGACCGCCACCGAGGCGGCGGGCCTGGCGGTGCTGGCAGCCCTGCTGGTCGGCTTGCTCTACCGGCAGCTTGACCTGCGGCACCTGAAGCGGGCGATGCTCGACGGCGGCATGCAAACGGCGGTGGTCATGCTGCTGGTGGCGGCCTCGGTGCTGATGGGCGGATTCCTCACCCGCGCGCAGGTCCCGCAGGACCTGGCGGCGGCGATCATCGACTTCACCGACAACAAGTACGTCATCCTGCTGATCCTCAACTTCTTCTTCCTGGTGATCGGCTTCTTCCTGCATTCGGCCGCGGCGATCATCCTGGTGGTGCCCATCGTAATCCCGCTGATCGGCGCCGTCGGCATCGACCCGGTCCACTTCGGCCTCGTGGTCACCCTCAATCTCGCCATCGGCCAGCAGACGCCGCCGGTCGCCAGCGTGCTGATCACCGCCTGCGCAGTCGCCCGGGCCAATATCTGGGAGGTGACAAAGGTCAACGTCTGGTTCGTCGCCGTGCTATTGGTGGTGCTGCTGATCTGCACCTACGTCCCGGCGATCCCGATGTTCCTGGTCGAGTACTTCTACAGGTAGGCTGAATATATGAGCGAAGAACTGCTCTACGAGGTGCGCGACGGCATCGGCACCATCACCTTCAACCGTCCGCAGGCGCGCAATGCGCTGACCTTCGCCATGTATGACGGCCTGGCAGAGATCTGCGCCACCGCCGCCGACAAGGGTGAGGCCAAGGCGCTGGTGCTGCGCGGCGCCGGCGACAAGGCCTTCGCCGCCGGCACCGACATCGCCCAGTTCCGCAGCTTCCGCACGGCGGAGGATGCGCTGGGCTACGAATCCCACATCGACAAGGTGCTGGGCGCGGTGGAGCGCTGCCCGCTGCCGACGGTGGCGGCCCTGGCCGGAGCCTGCACCGGCGGCGGCGCCGGGATCGCCGCGGCCTGCGACATCCGCATCGCCGCGCGCGACCTGAAGTTCGGCTTTCCCATCGCGCGCACGCTGGGTAACTGCCTGTCGGCGCGCAACCTCGCCCGCCTCTCCGCTCTGCTGGGAGCCGGACGCACCAGGGAGATCATCTTCACCAGCCGCCTCGTCGAAGCCGGGGAGGCTCTCACGACCGGCCTGGTGACCGAGCTGCTGGACGACAAGGCGGCGGTCGAGGCACGGGCCCAGGAACTCGCCGCCCTGCTTGCCGGACAGGCACCGCTGACACTGCGCGCGACCAAGGAGGCGCTGCGCCGCCTCACCGCCGCGGCTGCCGCGGTCGACGACAAGGATCTCATCGTGCAGTGCTACACCAGCGAGGATTTCCGCGAAGGTCTCGAGGCCTTCCTCGGCAAGCGCAAGCCGGACTGGAAAGGGCGCTGAGGTGAGCGGCCCGCCAAACGGTCCGCTGAAGGGCTGCCGCGTCGTCGAACTGGCCCACATCATGGCCGGTCCGGTCTGCGGACTCATGCTGGCCGACATGGGCGCCGAGGTCATCAAGGTGGAAAAGCTCAGTGGCGACGATACCCGCCGCATGCTGCCGCCGGACGTGAAGGGCGAGTCCGCCGCCTTCATGATGATGAACCGCAACAAGCGCGGCATCGCCCTCGACCTCAAGCAGCCCGAAGGCCGTGAGGCCCTGCTCCGGCTGCTCGACCGCGCCGACGTGGTGATCGAGAACTACCGCAAGGGCACCATGGAGAAGCTCGGTCTCGGCTACGAAACCCTGGCCGCACGCAATCCCAGTCTCATCTACTGCGAGGTCTCCGGCTTCGGGCGCACCGGCCCCTACGCCGAGCGCGGCGGCTTCGACCTCATCGCCCAGGGCATGTCCGGCCTCATGTCGATCACCGGCGAAGGACCGGGCCGCCCGCCGGTGAAGGTCGGCGCGCCGGTCACCGACATCACCGCCGGCATCCTCGGCGCCATGGGGGTTTCCGCCGCCTACGCCCACCGCCTGCAGACGGGCAAGGGCCAGAAGGTCGACACCTCGCTCTTCGAGGCCGGCATCGTGCACAGCTACTGGCAGTCCGCCATCGCCTTTGCCACCGGCGTCTCGCCCGGCGCCATGGGCTCGGCGCATCCGCTGAATGCACCCTACCAGGCCTTCCGTACCGCCGACGGCTGGATCAACATCGGCGCCGCCAACCAGAAGAACTGGGAGCGCCTGGTCGCCATCCTTGGTCGTCCGGAACTCGGCGAAGATCCGCGCTTCGTCACCAACGACCAGCGCATGGCCAATCGCCCGGCCCTCGAAGCGGCGCTGAACGCCGTCTTCCAGACCAAAGCGACGGCGGACTGGCTGGCGATCCTCGAGCAGGGCGGCTTTCCCGCCGGGCCGGTGCTCTCGATCGGCGAAATGCACGAAGACCCGCAGGCCCTGGCGCGCGAGATGATCGTCGAGACCGACCACCCCAAGGCCGGCAGGGTAAAGACCCTGGGCCTGCCGGTGAAGTTCTCCGCGACGCCCGGCGGCGTGCAGGGCCCGGCACCGCTGCTCGGCCAGCACAGCCGCGCCATTCTCGCCGAGGTCGGCTACGACGAGCAGCAGATCGAACAGCTGGTCGCGCGGGGCGTGACCCTCGCCGCCGACCAGCCGGCAGAAACCTGACGACCTTCATTCCCCGCGGAGTTCCGATGTCCCCAGCGCTTTCCCTGGCACAAGCCGAGACCATCATCGAAACCGCCCTGGCCAGGGCGGCGGAGATGGGCCTGAAGCCCCTCACCGTCGCCGTGCTCGACGCCGGTGGTCACCTGAAGTCCCTGGCGCGCCAGGACGGCAGCAGTACGCTGCGACCCGAGATGGCGCAGGGCAAGGCGCGCGGCGCCATCTCGCTCGGCATGGGTTCGCGGGCGATCTTCAAGCGCGCGCAGGAGCAGCCCTTCTTCGTCCAGGCACTGAACGGGCTTGCCGGCGGCTTCCTGGTCCCGGTCCCCGGCGGTGTCCTGATCCGCGACAGTGACGGCGAGATCGTCGGCGCCGTGGGCATCACCGGCGACACTTCCGACAACGACGAAGCCTGCGCCGTCGCCGGCATCGAAGCCGCTGGCTTCACCGCAGACCCCGGCTGAGCCGGTTCCGCAACGGCTCGCTCTGCCGGCTGACGACGGTTTCGTACAGGATTTAGCCGCCTTCCGGCCGCGCCTCTGCCTTGCCACAGGCGAACACCCCGCACCGGCTTTTCGCTGCGGGGTGTTCGTGTATTTCAAGGGCCCGGAGGCTTCTCAGCTCGGCTGCGGCCACTCGAAGTCAGGGCGGAGCCCCTCGTAGACGGGGCGTCCGTCGCTCGGCTTCGGCTCTCCTGTCGACGGATCGTAGAAGGCGTGATAGGTCGCCGGCATGCTCTTCGGATCGTAGCCCATCAGGTTCGGCACGATCGCCCGGATGCGGTGCTGCTTGTCGTCGAGCATGATCGGCGTGCCACACTTCGAACAGACACACAGCTCCAGCGGGCCGTTGGGATTCTGGTCGTTGAACGGCTGGCGCTTCAAGGCGTCTGGATTGTCGACGGCCACATCGCCATACCTGAAGAACACGACGTGGGTGGTGTCCTGGCCGGTAACACGCTTGCAGACCGAACAGTGGCAGGTGTGGTTGTCGATCGGCTCATTGTCCGAATGCGTATGCACATGCTCGCATCCTCCGGAATGCTTGTGAGGCATGCTCTCCTCCCTCGATTGCTTGTTGAACCATCCGAACCCTTTGGGTTCATTTACAAACTGACTGCCACGGAACGAATGCTCTCGCCCGCGCTGACGCGGCGGCTGTGTCCGGCGGCATCGCCGGCAAGATTGCAGGTTTGCCTCTGCCTGACGCCCGGCGGTGCCGAAGGGCTTCTACTGAAACCTCCAGGCCACGGACAAAGATCCCAGCCAATCCGAGCGAAAGACTAACGGACTCCTGCCGCCGGTGTCCGTAGTCCATTAGTCTGTGATCGGGCTCCCCTATACCCAGATGGAGAGTCCCCCGGGTCCGCGGCGGCGGCGGACATTGGCCTTTGGCACTATTCCCGGCTTGAGCGGTGGTTGCTAACGTGGCATCAAATAGAACAACTCCAAGGTAGGCGTTAAACGCCTTGGAATGATGGGAGGTCAGGATGCGCTTGCTGAAATCTCTGGCAGCTTTTTCTGCCGCTCTTGCTGTGCTTTCCAGTGCGTCGACAGCGGCATTCGGCGCCGAGACAGTGCGGGTCGGCGTGCTGAAGTTCGGCACGGTGAACTGGGAACTGAGCACCATCCAGCGCCATGAGATCGACCGCAAGCACGGCTTCACGCTGGACGTTCTGGCGCTGGCCGGTGACCAGGCCACCAAGGTCGCCTTGCAGGCCGGCGAGGTCGACGTGATCGTCTCCGACTGGCTTTGGGTTTCGCGCCAGCGCGCCGACGGAAAGCGCTACACCTTTGTGCCTTTCTCCTCTTCCGTCGGCTCCTTGATGGTGCCGGCGAACTCGCCGATTCACAGCCTGGCGGACTTGAAAGGCAAGAAGATCGCCGTTGCCGGTGGCCCGCTGGACAAGTCCTGGCTGCTGCTGCGCGGCCTCACCCAGCGGCGCCACGGTTTCGACCCTGCCGTTGCCGGCGAAGCGGTGTTCGGGGCACCGCCGCTGTTGACCCAGAAGGCCGAGGCCGGCGAGGTCGACGCCGTGCTGAACTACTGGCACTACAGCGCCCGCCTGGAGGCCAAGGGTTTCCGCCGCATCATCGGCGCCAACGAGGCCGCCATGGAGCTCGGCGCCAGCGGGCCGGTTTCGGCCATCGGCTACGTCTTCGATGAAGACTGGGCGGCGCAGCATAGCGATGCGGTGCGCGGCTTCGTCATGGCTTCGCGCGACGCAAAGGAGTTGCTGCGCAGCTCGGATGCGGAGTGGGAGACGCTGCGCGACATGACCGGCGCCAAGGACGATGCCACCCTCTTCGCCCTGCGCGACCGCTTTCGCGAGGGAATTCCCGACCGCCCGCTGAGCGAGGAGATGGCCGATACGGCCAAGGTCTACGAGATCCTCGCCGAACTGGGCGGCGCAAAGCTGGTCGGCGAGTCGAAGACCATGGCACCGGGCACCTTCTGGTCGGTTCTGGTGAACGGCTTCTAATGCCCCTGCGGCTGCTGTCGATCCTGGGATTTTTCCTGCTTTGGGCGGCCGCGGCGACTTTGGCCGCGCGGCCCGAGGTGCCGGGCCCGCTCGACGTGCTGGCCTTCCTCGTCGACGAGGCCGCCAGCGGCGAGCTGTTCTACCACCTCACCATCACCCTGGCCCGGGTTGCCGCCGCCTTTCTCATCGCCATGCTGATCGGCACCGCCATCGGCATCCTGATGGGCCAGAACCGCACGCTCAACCGTGTGTTGGACCCCTGGATCATCCTGATGATCAACATCCCGGCCCTGGTGGTAATCGTGCTCTGCTACATCTGGATCGGCCTCACCGAGGCGGCGGCGATCACCGCGGTGGCCATCAACAAGATCCCCAACGTCGTCGTCACCCTGCGCGAGGGCGCCCGCGCGCTCGACCTCAAGCTGCTGGAGATGGCCCGGGTCTTCCGCTTCTCGCGTGGGCGCCTGCTGCGCCACGTGGTGCTGCCGCAACTCTTCCCCTTCATCGCCGCGGCCGGCCGCTCCGGGCTGGCGCTGATCTGGAAGATCGTGCTGGTGGTCGAGCTGCTCGGCCGCTCCAACGGCGTCGGCTTCCAGATCCATCTCTATTTCCAGCTTTTCGACGTGGCGGCCATCCTGGGCTATGCCCTGGCTTTCGTCTGCGTCATGCTGTTCATCGAATTTGTTGTGGTTCAGCCCCTTGAAACCCATCTCAACCGCTGGCGGCCCGGCGCGGCAGCCCGGGCAGCTTGAAGTCCGGATCGACAGGAAGGTCTTCCGCTCCGCCGACGGCGAGGCGAGCGAGGTGCTGCGCGGCCTGGACTTTGTCCTCGCACCGGGCAGTTTCACCTGCCTGATCGGACCCTCCGGCTGCGGCAAGACCACGACGCTGCGGATCATCCTGGGGCTCGACCGCGACTTCGACGGCTGCATCACAACATCCCCCGCGAACCTGCGGCTCGCGGCGGTGTTCCAGGAGCCGCGCCTGCTGCCCTGGCGCACCGTGGAGCAGAACGTGCGCCTCGCTCTGCCGCCGGACCACCAGATACCGGCCGAGACGCCGCCCCTGGAGGAACTTTTCGCCGTGCTCGGGCTGGAGACCCTGCGCGGGCGCTATCCGGCCGAATTGTCGCTCGGTCTGGCACGCCGGGTCGCGCTTGCCCGCGCCTTTGCCGTGATGCCCGACATCCTGCTGCTGGACGAGCCCTTCGTCTCGCTCGACGAACACACCGCGGACCGCCTGCGCGCCCATCTCGTCGACCTGTGGCAGGCCCGCGCCACCACCGTCCTGATGGTCACCCACAACGTGCGCGAAGCGGCGCGCCTGGCCGACCGCCTGCTGCTCATGAACGGGCGTCCGGCACGCCTTGTGGGCGATGTCGCGGTACCGGTTCCGCGGGCTGAACGCGACGGCCCCGCCCTGCGCGACTTCCTCGCGGCGCTCACCCGCGACCACCCGGACACCGTGCTCGCCTGAAGTGCCTGCGAAGCGGTTCCAGAGGCGCTTTCCGCATATTGCGGCGCACCACGAACCCCGCGCTTTTCCAGGCCATCCCTGAGCTTAGTACTATGGTTCTATCGACAATCTGCGGGCGTCTTCGCAGACTTCCCACGCTAACTTGCGCCTTGCTCTAGGGCTCGGTTTTGGCTCCGAAAATCGGCGGCAGCTTTCTTGAGCGAATGCGTGCCAACAACACACATCAGGGGACGGGAAATGCAACGCTTTAGACTCTTGGTGGCCTCGACCGCGGTCTTGCTGACCGCGACATCGGCCGCGCTCGCAAACGACGAGCTGCAGAAAATGCAGATGAACTCGAGCGACTGGGTGATGCCGCTGGGCAACTACGCCAGTCAGCGCTACAGCGAGCTCGATGAGATCAACAAAGGCAACGTCGGCGACCTGCAGGTCGCCTGGACCTTCTCGACCGGCGTGCTGCGCGGTCACGAGGGCGGCCCGCTGGTGATCGGCGATGTGATGTACATTCACACGCCCTTCCCCAACAAGGTCTTCGCACTCGACCTCAACGACAACGGCCGCATCATCTGGAAGTACGAACCACGCCAGGATCCCAACGTCATTCCGGTGATGTGCTGCGATACGGTGAACCGCGGCGTCGCCTACGGCAACGGCATGATCTTCCTGCACCAGGCCGACACCACCCTGGTGGCGCTCGACGCCGCCACGGGCGAAGTCAAGTGGTCGAAGAAGAACGGCGACCCGGGCATCGGCGAGACCGGCACCTCGGCCCCGCTGGTTGCTGGCGACAAGGTGCTGATCGGCATCTCCGGCGGCGAGTTCGGCATCCAGGGTCACGTGACCGCCTACAACATGAGCGACGGCTCGATCGCGTGGCGCGGCTATTCGGTCGGCCCCGACGAGAACCTGCTGGTCGACCCGCAGAAGACCACCCACCTCGGCAAGCCGATCGGCGAAGACTCCAGCCTGAAGACCTGGGAAGGCGATCAGTGGAAGCTGGGCGGCGGCGCGACCTGGGGCTGGATGTCCTACGATCCCGAATTGAACCTGGTCTACTACGGCTCCGGCAACCCCGGCACCTGGAACCCGGTACAGCGGCCCGGCGACAACCGCTGGTCCATGACCGTCTTCGCCCGCGACCTCGACACCGGCATGGCCAAGTGGGTCTATCAGATGACCCCGCATGACGAGTGGGACTACGACGGCGTCAACGAGATGATCCTGGCCGACCTGAACATCGGCGGTCAGGAGCGCAAGACGCTGGTCCACTTCGACCGCAACGGCTTCGGCTACACCATCGACCGCGAGACCGGCGAACTGCTGGTGGCCGAGAAGTATGATCCGGCGGTGAACTGGGCGACCCACGTCGACATGGAGACCGGCCGGCCGCAGGTGGTCGCCGAGTACTCGACCCACCAGAACGGTGCCGACGTGAACTCGACGAACATCTGCCCGGCAGCGCTCGGCACCAAGGACCAGCAGCCGGCGTCCTACTCGCCGAAGACCGGCCTGTTCTACGTGCCGACCAACCACGTCTGCATGGACTACGAGCCCTTCCAGGTCTCCTACACGGCCGGCCAGCCTTTCGTCGGCGCGACCCTGTCCATGTATCCGCCGAAGGGCGAAGACCATCTCGGCAATTTCATTGCCTGGG
>DAIQBR010000045.1:3095-14411 GCA_036781105.1 Kiloniellaceae bacterium | reverse complement strand
ACACGAACAAGGCCTACGCGGCCGACTGGAAGCACTTTGCGCGTTGGTGCAGGCTGAAGGGGACAGATCCCCTGCCTCCCTCGCCCGAGATGATTGGACTTTATGTGGCTGATTTGGCTGCACCAGCCGGGAAGGCCCCTGCCCTTTCGGTCTCCACGATCGAGCGTCGTCTCTCCGGGCTTGCCTGGAACTACAGGCAGCGCGGGCTCACTCTTGATCGTAAGGACCGGCACATCGCTACCGTTCTGGCCGGGATCAAACGCAAGCATGCGCGCCCGCCGGTCCAAAAGGAAGCGATCCTGCCTGAGGACATCCAGGCAATGGTGGCGACCCTTCCCTACGATCTCCGCGGGCTCCGAGACCGGGCGATCCTGCTCTTGGGCTATGCAGGTGGCCTCCGCCGTTCGGAGGTGGTCTGCCTCGATGTACACAAGGACGATACACCGGACTCCGGCGGCTGGGTCGAGGTCTTTGACGGCGGCGCCCTGCTCACCCTCAATGCCAAGACCGGCTGGCGCGAGGTTGAGGTCGGGCGTGGCTCAAGCGACCAGACCTGTCCCGTCCACGCTCTGGAGCAATGGCTACACTTTGGCAAGATCGACTATGGCCCGGTCTTCGTGCGCACCTCACGGGATGGCAAACGTGCCCTCGAGGCCCGCCTCTCCGATAAGCACGTCGCCCGGCTGATCAAGGCGACCGTTCTGAAGAGTGGCGTCAGATCTGATCTGCCAGAGGCAAAACGGCTTGCAATGTTTTCCGGCCATTCCTTACGCGCCGGACTCGCCTCGTCGGCAGAGGTTGATGAGCGCTATGTTCAAAAGCAACTTGGACATGCCTCTGCCGAGATGACCCGGCGCTATCAGCGCCGGCGCGACAGGTTCCGCGTAAACCTGACCAAAGCTGCAGGGCTGTGAAGCTCAGAAATCTTGACGTGTTGGTGAAGCGCTAAGGTGAAATTCCAGCGCTTCAGTTTCAGCTTACTGCTTCAATTGAAATCAGGAACTAAACGCGACATCTGACGACTGTTCCACCTCCTCAGCGTCGAGGAAGAGAGCATCAGATTCATCATGAAAGGCAGGTGCCTGAGGTTTCATGTGTGCAAAATACTAGAATTTTGCACATTACCCAAGGGTTTTGGCGGAGTGCACTCAAGCTTCTAATATAGCACGCGCGGGCGATGCTCGGCGAGGGCTCTCTCATCGCGCTCAGCCTATGGAAACCAAGGGCTTTCCGTTGAACCGGACCACAGAGAGCGTGCTTGCATTCGTTTATAAACGGTCGTTTAATGGCGATAGATAAAATTGCAAACGGTCGGATTTCATGCCCCTGATTGGTTATGCGCGCGTCTCCACAGAGGATCAGACCCCCCTGCCCCAGTCAGAGGCTCTGAAGACTGCGGGTTGCGTCGAGATCTTTGAGGAGCATGCCTCTGGCGGCAATCGTGCGCGGCCGGTCCTCGCGCGGGTGCTGGAGCGAGTTGCCAAGGACGACACGCTGGTCGTCGTGCGGATCGACCGCCTTGCGCGGTCGTTGTCGCATCTGCTCGAGGTGATCGAGCGTCTTGAAGCGAGTGGCGCGTTCTTCCGGTCCCTTCAGGACCCGATCGACACCGCCTCCCCGCAGGGCAAGTTCACGCTTCAGGTTCTGGGGGCCGCCGCCGAGTTCGAGCGCGCCCTGATCCGCGAACGCACCAAGGCCGGGCTTGCCTCGGCGCGCGCCAAGGGACGCGTTGGCGGCAACCCCGGGCTTCGCGCCAAGCACCCGGCCGCGCTGCGCAAGGTGCGGCTGGCGCGACAGGACGGCTACATGGAGCGCCTGAACGAGACGGCACAGGAATGGGTGCCGCATGTGCGCCGCCTCCGGCCTGATATGGCCTGGGAAGACGTACTGCGGATCATTAATGGCCCCCTGCCCCGCGACCGGCGCTGGACACAAAGCCGCCTGATACGTGCTGTGAAGGCCTATGTGCGTGACGGCTTCCTTCCTGAAGAGGTGCTGGCCCGCGCCGGGCGCAACCCGGCCCCGGCACAGGCGAAAAGCCGGATCCTGTCGCCACTTTGGTTGTCCACGATTTCCTGGCCGGCGCGGCATTCCGGCACCTTGCGACCCCCCGCCGGCGTCTCTATTTTCCAGGAGCAGCCCGCCCTCAGGAGTCCCCGCCCCATGGCCGAATCCCGTCACAGCAAGGTCCTCATCGTTGGCTCCGGCGCCGCCGGCCTCACCGCGGCGATCTACACTGCGCGCGCCAACCTGAGCCCCCTGCTGGTCCAGGGCCTGCAGCCGGGCGGCCAGATGACCATCACCACCGACGTGGAGAACTATCCCGGCTTCGCCGACGTCATCCAGGGCCCCTGGCTGATGGAGCAGATGCAGAAGCAGGCCGAGCACGTCGGCACCGAGATCGTCTCCGACATCATCACCGAGGTTGATTTTTCGCGCCGGCCGCTGGTCCTGAAGGGCGACAGCGGCACGACCTACACCGCCGATGCGGTGATCCTCGCCACCGGCGCCCAGGCGCGCTGGCTGGGCCTTCCCGGCGAGCAGAAGTTCAACGGCCGCGGCGTCTCCGCCTGCGCCACCTGCGACGGCTTCTTCTACCGCGGCAAGGAGGTCGTGGTGGTCGGCGGCGGCAACACCGCCGTCGAAGAAGCGCTCTACCTCGCCAACATCTGCTCCAAGGTGACCCTGATCCACCGCCGGGATGCCCTGCGCGCCGAGAAGATCGGCCAGGAGCGGCTGTTCCGGAACCCCAAGGTGGAGGTCCGCTGGAATGCCGTGGTCGACGACATCCTGGGCGGCGATGGCCCGATGGACGGGGTGACCGGGGTGCGCCTGCGCGACACCCTGACCGGCGAGCTCAGCGACCTGGCCTGCGAGGGCGTCTTCGTCGCCATCGGCCACGATCCGGCCACCAAGGTCTTCGCCGGGGCGGTGAAAATGGACGACGAGGGATATATTCTGGCCAGCCGCGGCGCCACCGGCACCTCCGCCAGCGGGGTCTTCGCGGCCGGCGACTGCGTCGACAAGGTGTTCCGCCAGGCCGTTACGGCCGCCGGCATGGGCTGCATGGCGGCCCTGGAAGCCGAGAAATTCCTGGCCGAACTGGAAGATTCAGCGGATAAGGCTGCGGAATAGCCGGGCCAAACCGTCCGGACTATACTGATTCGCGGTTTAGCCGGGCCCGGGCGGGCCCTAAATCCGTAGCAGCCGGTCTGCCAGGCGAGTCGGCGGACCTCGGAGTCGCCCCCAAGGAGGCGAGCATGCTGGACGATGTTGGCCTGCCCCAGAAGCGGGGCCTTGGGGCCACCATTATGGATTGGGACAAGCTGCGCATCTTCCACGCGGTGGCGGAGGCGGGCAGCTTCACCCATGCCGGCGAACTGCTGAACCTCAGCCAGTCGGCGGTGAGCCGCCAGATCTCGGCCCTGGAAGACAGCCTCAAGGTGCCGCTGTTCCACCGCCATGCCCGCGGCCTGATTCTCACCGAGCAGGGCGAACTGCTCTACCGCACGGCGCACGAGGTCTTCGGCAAGCTGGCCATGACCGAGGCCCAGCTGACCGAGAGCAAGGACCGGCCCAAGGGCCCCCTGAAGATCACCACCACGGTGGCCTTCGGCTCGCACTGGCTGGCCGCGCGGATGAACGAGTTCATCGACGTCTACCCGGAGATCGAGTGCCACCTGCTGCTGCTCGACCGCGAGGTGGATCTCTCCATGCGCGAGGCCGACCTCGCGATCCGCTTCTCGCCGCCGCGCCAGGCCGATCTCATCCAGCGTCACCTGATGACGGTGAACATGCACATCTACGCCGCCGCCGGCTACATCAAGAAGCACGGCGTGCCGCAGACCGCCAAGGACCTCGACAAGCACCGCATCGTGGTCTACGGCGAGGACGTGCGCCCGCCGGTACCGGACGTGAACTGGCTGCTGCGCGTCGGCTATAAGGACGGCCAGCTGCGCCGCCCGGCGATGACCGTGAACAACGTCTACGGCGTCATGAAGGCGGTGCAGTCGGGCGCCGGCATCGGCGCCCTGCCGGAGTTCATGGCGGCCAGCAACCAGGACCTGGTCCAGGTGCTGCCCGAGCTGAACGGCCCGCAACTGGACGCCTATTTCGTCTATGCCGAGGAAATGCGCCGCTCCAAGCGGATCTCGGTGTTCCGGGATTTCCTGCTACGCAAGGTTGCAGAATCCAACCTCTGATAGGTGTCAGACTTTCGTCTGATACCCCTTAAGAGGGCCCGGAATCGCCCCCCGGATGACGGCATTATTTCAATAATATCAATTATTTAGAAAGCCATGCGCTACCCGCATATCACCACTGCCCGAATGTATGTAGTAAAAGAAACTCAAATCCCTATCTTCAAACCATCGGATGTTGCGACGCAGCATCCCCGGATTATTCGGTGCTTCCCCCCGCACCGACTTTGCAGTTCCGAGCGCCCCCCGCTCGGAGAAGGGCCTTACCGCAGAGTTCCCGCTTTGCACCTAGGTCCTACGTCTCCCAGACGTGAAGCCTCCCTGTTCAACTTGCCGGGCCCTTGAGGCCCGGCATTTTTCTTTTCGGGATACCGCACAAAGCAAACGGCCCGCGCCAGGGCTGGCGGCGGGCCGTCTCGAATCTCAGGCAGCCTTCTCCGCGCCTACATGAAGAGGCGTTCCGAGGTCTCCATGCCCTTGTAGAGGTCGGCCACGAACTCCGCGTAGCCGTTGTAGAGCAGGGTCGGCACCTGCTCGTTGAGGCCGAGAACGCGCTCGGAAGCCTGGCTCCAGCGGGGATGCGGCACCTCCGGGTTCACGTTGGCCCAGAAGCCGTATTCGCTGCCCTGGATCACTTCCCAGAACGACTTCGGGCGCTGGTCAGTGAACTCGAAGCGCACGCCGTACTTCCACGGCACCGCCAGGCGCAGCGGCGCGCCGTTCTGCTTAACGATGGGCTTGCCGTAGAGGCCGGTGGCGATGAAGGCGAGCTCGTGGGTCGCCTCGGCCATGGTGAGACCCTCGACGTAGGGCCAGGGGTACCAGGCCGCGCGCTGACCGCTGGCCACTTCCGGGTCCTGGAAGGTGGTCATCTGCACGTACTTCGCCGAGGACAGCGGGCGCGCCATGTCGACCAGGGCCTTCAGCGGAAAGCCGCTGTAGGGCACCGCCATGGACCAGGCCTCGACGCAGCGGTGGCGGTAGAGCCGCTCTTCCAGCGGCATCTTTGCCAGCAGGTCGCCGATGCCGATCTCCATGGGCTTTTCCACCATGCCGTCGATGGTGACGGTCCAGGGCCTGAGCGGCAGTTCCTGGGCCTTCTGCCAGACGTTCTTGGAAGAGCCGAATTCGTAGTAGTTGTTGTAGGTCGTCGCCAGGCCCTCGTCGGTCAGCGGCCGATCAAGGGTGTAGCGCTCGTTGCGGTCGACCGGATAGAGCTTGGCCGAAGGATCGTCGCTCTCGGCCGCCTGGGCGGCGGGCATGTCGTCGCAGGCCGCCAGAAGGCCGGCCCCGCCGATCAGCAGCGAGCCGGCCGCCGCCGTCTTCAGGAGGCGGCGGCGATTGAGGAAGATATTCTCTGGCGTCGCCTGGGATTCGGGGATCTCCCAGCCGCGCCGGCTCCGGATCAACATGCGATCACCACTCCCTGATCTGCTCCTGGATTCTGCGTAAAGCGCCCCGCATCGAGCTCCGGGTCGCCGCTTTCCTATGACAGGAGGTAGCCCGGGGCATCCTGGGCGACAAGTCAACATTGCGCGAGGGAATGTGAGGCGGGGCCCGGAAAGGGCCGGGTGACGCAACCAGACGGTGAACTTTTCCCAGCAAGGTTAATCAATTGGAAAGAGCCGTTTGCTATCCAGCAGTGTCGGAGAATTGTCGACACCTGAAAAATCTGGAGTCTCGGCCGAGCACCGCCATGGCGGACCTGTCCCTCTCCCTGACCAAGCGATTCGCGCTCTTCGCCGGGCTCGTCATTATCGCCGCCAGCATGCTGCTCATCAGCATGTACAAGCAGATTGCTGGCGACGACCTCACCGCCATGGCCGAGCGCAGCAATGTCGCCCTTGCCCAGGTGTTCTCCAACGTGGTCTGGGACTCACACGCCGGCTTCCTGACCACCGCGCATTTTCTGACGCCGGAGCAGATCCGCCGGCACCCGGAAACCCGCGCCATCCGCGAGAGCCTGGTATCCCGCCTGCGCGACCTCTCGATCCTCAAGGTGAAGATCTACGACCTGAACGGCCTGACGGTGTTCTCGACCGAACCGGCACAGATCGGAGAGGACAAGAGCACAAATGCCGGATTCCTCGCCGCGCGCACCGGCCACCGGGCCAGCGAGCTGACCCACCGCGACACTTTCAGCACCTTCGAGCAGACCGTCGAGGACCGCGACGTGCTGGGAAGCTATGTGCCGATCACCTCGGCCTCCGGCGCCATCGAGGGCGTCTTCGAGGTCTACTACGACGTCACCCATCTGCTGGCCGAGATCCGGCATCGCCAGGTGCTGTTGCAGACCGTAGTCGGCGGCACCTTTCTGCTGCTCTACCTGCTGCTGATCTTCGGGGTCTGGCACAGCGAACGCCAAACCCGGCGCCACTATTACAAGAACCTGGACCTCGCCCGCACCGCGGCGCGCGCCGAGGAGGCGAACCGCCTGAAATCGGAATTCCTGGCCACCATGAGCCACGAGCTGCGCACGCCGCTGAACGCCATCCTCGGCTTCTCGGAGATTCTCAAGTCGCATCTGCCGCAGGCCGGCAGCGAGGAGACGCGCAAGGAATACGCCGACAGCATCTGGATGTCGGGCCGCCACCTGCTGAACATCGTCGATGACGTGCTCGACATGTCGAAAGTGGAGGCCGGCGAGCTGATTCTGGAGCGCGAGCTCTTCGACCCGGTGGCGTTGCTGGAGAGCTGCCTGAGGTTGGTTGAAAAACAGGCGGAGAAACAGGGCGTGGAGCTGGTCTCGCACGTGGCGGACGCGCTGCCGGCGGCCTTTGGAGATGAGCGCCGCATCAAGCAGGCGCTGATCAACCTGCTGTCCAACGCCGTGAAGTTCACGCCGGCCGGCGGGCGTGTCAGCCTTTGGCTTGGCTGCGACCGCGGCGGGATGCTGCAGTTCACCGTCAGCGACAACGGCATCGGCATCGCCCCGAACGACATCGCGAAGGTGCTGACGCCTTTCGGCCAGGTCGAGACCACCTACGCGCGCCGCTTCGGCGGCACCGGCCTCGGCCTGCCCATCGCCCGCTCCCTGGTGGAGATGCATGGCGGCAGCTTCACCCTGGAGAGCACCCTGGGCGAAGGCACCAAGGTCAGCTTCACGCTGCCGCCGGAGGGCGCCGCGACACCTGCCGTGCCGCTGGCGATCCCGGCCTAGGTCCCGCGCCGGCGCGCCGCTCAGTCGAGCAGCGAGCGCAGCATCCAGGCCGTCTTCTCGTGCACGTTCATACGCTGGGTCAAGAGGTCGGCGGTGACCTCGTCCTGACCTTGCTCCGCCGCCGGAAAGATCGAGCGCGCGGTCTTGGCGACGGCTTCGTGTCCGGCCACCAGCTGGCGGATCATCTCCTTGGCTTCCGGAACGCCCTCCTCTTCCTCGATCGAGGTGAGCTTGGCGAAGGCCTTGTAGCTGCCCGGCGCCGGCTGACCCAGCGAGCGGATCCGCTCGGCCACCTCATCCAGCGCGCCCCACAGCTCGGTGTACTGCTGCTCGAACATGATGTGCAGCGTCTGAAACATCGGTCCGGTGACGTTCCAGTGGAAGCTGTGGGTTTTCAGATAGAGGGTGTAGGTGTCGGCCAGGAGCCGTGACAGGCCCTCGGCAATGGTGGCGCGGTCTTCCGCCGCGATCCCGGTGTTGATCTGCATAGCGACCTCATCTTTCGCGGGCGCCGGGCGTCCCGCCGCGGCGCGTTTCTTCCGTGCTGTAGACGATATATAGTCGCTATACAGTGCCCTACAAGGTTCTTTTTAGTAATTCTAATATGAGATCGCCGACTAAGAAAGGGCCCGCCATCCCTGTTGGCGGGCCCTTCCCAAACCTTCGCGATCAGTCGTCGCCGTTGCGTTGGGCGATGACCTGATCGGCCAGCCGGCCGGTCAGTTCCTGCAGATGATCGAAGCGCCAGTCGAAGCTGCCGACACCGACGGTGAGCGAGCGCAGTTCGATGATGAGGTCCTGCAGTTCGGCCTCGGGCAGGTGGCACTTCAGGTCGTCCCACCCCTTCCAGCCCGCCCGCATCTCAAAGCCGAGGATCTGGCCGCGCCGCCCGGAGACCAGCGAGTGCACCTTGTTGGTGAACTCGTTGGGCACCGAGATGGTGACCTCGTAGATCGGCTCCAGCAGCACCGGCTCGCAGTTCGGCATACCCTCGGCCATGGCCATGCGGGCCACCGTCTTGAAGGCCATGTCCGAGGAATCGACGGAGTGGTGCTGGCCGTCATAGAGCGTTACCGAAACGTCGACCACCGGGAAGCCGAGCGGACCGCGCGAGAGATACTCCTTGGCGCCGTGCTCGACCGCGCCGATGTACTGGCGCGGCACCGAGCCGCCGACCACCTTGTCGACGAACTCGAAGCCCTCGCCACGCGGCAGCGGACGGATCTCGACGTGGACATCGCCGAACTGGCCGTGGCCGCCGGTTTGCCGCTTGAAGCGGGAGTGCTGCTTGGTCCCCTTGCGGATGGTCTCCTTGTAGCCGGTCTGCGGGCGCGCCGTGTCGACCTCCACGTTGAAGCGGTTCTTGAGGCGATCGACGGCCAGCTTCAGGTGGATGTCGCCCTGGCCGCGCAACACCATTTCGTTGGTGTCGTCGTTGTGCTCCAGCACTAGCGAGGGGTCTTCCTCGATGATTTTCGCGAGACTGGCGGTCAGCTTCACCTCGTCCTGGCGGTTGTGCGGCCGCACCGCGAGGCTGAACACCGGCTTCGGCGTCTCCGGCCACAGCAAACCGGCAGCGGTCTGGCGACCGTTCTCGGTCAGGAGGTCTCCGGTCTGCACCGAGTCCATGCGGCCCAGGGCGGCCAGTTCGCCGGCACCCAGGGAAGCCGCCTTCTGGGACTCCGCGCCCATCAGCCGATAGAGACCGGAGATTCTCTCGTCGCCCAGGGTGTCACCGTCTTTCACCTGGCCGCGCCACAGCCGCACGATCGACATCTTGCCGGTGTGCGGGGCGTGGTAGGTGCGGATAACGCTGCCCGCCAACTCGCTGCCCTCCGGCACGCCGAGCCGCGCCGCGGTGACGTCGGGGCCGGGCGCATCGTGGCGCAGCGCCTTCCACAGGCGGGTGATGCCGTGGCCCTGTTCGGCGGAGCCGAAAAGCACCGGCACGATGAGATCGTCGGCGAGGTCCTTGCTGAGCTGCTCGTAGATCTCCTCCGAGGCCGGCACCTTGTCCTCGAGCAGCTGCTCGAGCAGGGCATCGTCGAAGTCGGCGAGAGATTCGAGCAGCTCGCGGCGCGCCTCGGACTCACGGTCCTTGATCTTCTCGGGCATTTCGATGAGATCGGACTGCTTGTCGAGGTTGTATTTCCAAGCGCGCTCGCTCACCAGGTCGACGAAACCGGTGATTTCCTCGCCCTCGCGGATCGGCACCTGGCGCAGCACCAGCGGGCGGTCCGAAACCGACTGCAGCGCTTCCATCAGATCGCGCACCCGCGCCGCCGCCTTGTCCATGCGGTTCACGAAGAGGATATGCGGGATCTGGTAGTCGTCGAGAAACTTGAACACCGGTGCCAGCGTCAGGCAGCGCTCGGGCTCCGGCGGCGCGACGATGACCGCCACGTCGACACCCATGAGGGCGGTGTGAACGTCCTGCAGCAGTTCGATAGAGCCGGGGCAGTCGATGAACGACCAGGTTTCGTCGAGATAGCTGCAGTGCGCGAAGTTGGGCTCCGTCGTCATCTGACGCGCGCGCGCCTCCGGCGCGGAATCGCCGAGGCTGGAGCCTTCGGTGACCGAGCCCTTGCGGTGAAGGGCGCCGGCCTGCAGCAACAGTGCTTCCAGCAGCGTCGTCTTACCGCTGGTATAGGGTCCCACGAGTGCGGCGCAGCGCGCCGCCGATACCGATCTGGACGTCATGGTTTCCTCCCGTCGCCCTGCGGGAGCCGGACCATGAGACCTCCCCCATGGCCTGAGCACCTGGGGCGAACTGTCCTCGTGTTGTGCGGCCGCCGAGCCCCCGAACGGGTCCCAGCCAGCCTTTTGTAGGCCTATGGTTTCAAACAACGCGCCGGGCTGGCAACCGAAAAACCGGGCGGCCCTCGGTGCCGGCCAGGCTTCGATGGAATTTCAGTGACTTCACGCGGCAAAAACCGGATACTTTCTCGTCGTTAGACCGCAGAGACACGCAGCCTCCCGCAGTGGGCGCCGGGGCTGCTTTGTTGCGGCAAACGCTCTGTGGCGAAAAACAGGAAAGCAGAGGACATGTCGGCAAAGGTTTTCATCGACGGCGAGGCAGGCACCACGGGACTCCAGATCCGGGCGCGCCTGGAGACGCGCGCGGATGTCAGCCTGATCCGTCTCGCCGACGCCGAGCGCAAGGACAGCGCCGCGCGGGCCCGCGCCCTGAACGAGGCCGACCTCGCCATCCTCTGCCTGCCCGACGATGCGGCGCGTGAGGCGGTGGCTCTGATCGAAAACCCGGAAACCCGCGTGATCGACGCCAGCACGGCCTACCGCACCGACCCGGACTGGACCTACGGCTTTCCGGAGATGGATCCGGAGCAGGCTGCCGAGATCAGCGCCGCCAAGCGCGTCAGCAACCCCGGCTGCTATCCGACCGGGGCCATCGCGCTGATCCGCCCGCTGGTGCAGGCCGGCCTGCTGCCGCGGGATTTTCCGGTCACGGTGAACGCCATCTCCGGTTACTCCGGCGGCGGCAAGAGCCTGATCCGGCGCTACCAGGAAGCCGATGCCGCCGACGGGCTGAAGGCCGCGTATCGTGCCTACGCGCTGAGCCTCGCCCACAAGCATCTGCCGGAAATGCGGGTGCACGGCGGGCTCGATCGCGCGCCGCTCTTCGTGCCAGCCGTCGGCAGCTACTACAAGGGCATGCTGGTGCAGGTGCCGCTGCAACTCTGGGCGCTGCCGGGCAAGCCGACACCTGACAACCTGCGCCAGGTGCTGAGCGATCACTTCGCCGGCCAGGACTTCGTCAGCGTCGCCACGGCTGAGGAAGCGGCGTCGCTCGAAGGACTGGATCCCGAGGGCCTGAACGGCAGCAACGACATGCGGCTCTATGTCTTCGGCAACGCGGCCGGCGATCAGGCGGTGCTGGCCGCCGTGCTCGACAACCTCGGCAAGGGCGCTTCGGGCGCCGCGGTGCAGAACATGAAC
>DAIQBR010000045.1:290-3002 GCA_036781105.1 Kiloniellaceae bacterium | reverse complement strand
CCAGGACTTTAGCTGCTAAGTGCCCCCGCTAGGCGCTTTGGCGCACCTTGTCGAGGAAGGCGCCGACCTGCGCCTTGAGGTCGGTCGCATCGCTGTTGAGGCCCTCGATGGCGGCCACGGCCTGCTGCAGCGCAGTCATCGTCTGATCGGAAGCGGAGCGGACTTCGGCGATGGTCGAGGACACCTTCGAGGTGTCGTTCGCCGCCGACTGCACGTTGCGCCCGATCTCCTGGGTCGCCGCATTCTGCTCCTCCACCGCCGACGCGATAGCCGTGGTCGACTCGTTCACCTGGCCGATCACGCCGCGAATGGTGGAGATGGCCGAGACGGCCTCCGTGGTCGCCTGCTGCATGGCGTTGATCTGGTCGGAGATCTCCTCGGTCGCCTTGGTGGTCTGCGAGGCGAGGGTCTTCACCTCGTTGGCCACTACGGCGAAGCCCTTGCCGGCCTCGCCGGCCCGCGCCGCCTCGATGGTGGCGTTCAGCGCCAGCAGATTGGTCTGCTCGGCGATCTCGTTGATCAGCTTCACCACATCGCCGATCTTCTGCGCGGCGGTGTCGAGCGACTGCACGGTCTGGTTGGTCGTTTCCGCCTGCTGCACGGCTTCGGCGGCGATTTTCGCGGACTCGCTGGAACGGCGCGCGATCTCGCTGATCGAGGCCGACATCTCGTCGGCCGCTGCAGCGACGCTGTCCACGTTGCTGCTGGCGCCTTCGGCGGCACCACTGACCTGGTTGCTCTTCTCGCTGGTCTGGCTCGCCAACTGGCGAACCTCCTTCGTGGAGGCATCGATATGGGAAGCCGCATCGAGCACCGAGGTCACCTTGCTGGCGACCGACTGTTCGAACTCGTCGGCCATGGTTTTCATCGTCGCGCGCTTTTCCTCGGCGGCGCGCGCCTCCTGCTGCACACGCTCCTGCTCCAGGCGGCGCTTTTCCAGGGCGTTCTCCTTGAACACCTGGACGGCACGCGCCATGTCGCCGATCTCATCGCCCTGATTCTGGTAGGCGACTTCAACATCGGTGTCGTCGCGCACCAGACGGTTCATGACGTCGGCGAGGCGCGGCAGCGGACGCAGCAGCATCCGGTAGGCGAAGAACGCGATCAGCGCGGTGACCAGGATGGTGACGGCCGATGTGATCGCCAGCTTGCTGGTCAGTTCATCCAGCACCGCGTTGATGTTCGACTTCAACACGCCGGCATAGAGAATGCCGATCACCTTGCCCTGCGGCGAGAAGATCGGTGCGTAGATGGTGTAGTAGGCCTTGCCGAGGATCACCGCTTCGCCGCGGAAGGTCTGCCCTTTGGTCACCACCGGATAGACGGCACCCTTCTGGCCCAGCGGCGTGCCGATGGCACGGCTGCCGTCGTCCTTCTTGATGTTGGTGGTGCGCCGCCAGAAGTCCTTCGACTCCTCGTCCCAGACGAAGACCGTGGCGGTCTCGCCGGTGAGATTGCCGACGCGGTCGATCATCGCGTGGTCGGGAAACTCCGGGATGCCGTCGATGACCAGGCGCTCGACATCCAGTCCCTTCTGCGTGACCTGCAGCTGGGGAAAGTTCTCGGCGAAGATGTCGGCGGCGATGCGCAGGCTGGCGGACTGGCTTTCGACAACCTGCTCGCGGATTTCGCCCTGGATGGCGAAGACCGCAGCGGTCGCGCAAGCCGCCGCGGAGACGATGATCAGCGCGATGGTCAGCACCATCGTCTTCGTCGTCAGCTTGATGCTCTTGACGGCAGCAAAGGGGTTCATTGGTCTCTCTCGCAAATGATTTCCGCCGCTCTGAGACAATTTGGCGGCCTTTGCGGGAGATATTCGGGGTATCGCCTTAGGAAACCGTAAACTCTGATTGCTAGACGAAGGACCTTGCGCGCCTCCGGGCGCTTCCTGCTTTTGCAGCACGGGCAAGGTCGTTATTAGAATAATTCTATTTTTTTATATAAGATGCGTAAATAGAGCTAATTTTCGGAATCGTCAGGAGCCCGTCACAAAGCCGCTGCAGGGCCGGCAGGCGCCGTGCCGGCGGGTACCAGTCGGCCAGCATCAGCAGGTAGAGATCGGCCGCCCCGTAATCACCGCCAAGTAGGAAGGGCCCGCCGCAGGTCTCCAACGCCGCCGCGAGGATGTCGAACTGACGGTCGAGGTCGCGCGCTGCGGCCGCCTTCACCCCCTCGGCACTCCCGTCCTGGGTCGAGTAGCGCTCCGGGTAGTAGTAGCGCAGGTCGGCGGTATAGACGTTCACCGCCATGAACAGGAGCCAGCGGTCGAAGACCGCGCGGTCCTGGGTTCCCGGCGCCGGGGCGAGGCCGGCCGCGGGAAAGGCGTCGACCAGGTGCAGCACCATGGCGGCGGACTCGCTGATGCCCCGGCCGTCGGGCAGCTGCAGGTAGGGCACCTGCCCCATGGGATTGAGGCGGCGGAAAGCTTCGCCGTGCTGCTCGCCGGCATCGACGTCGACGGCGATCCGCTCGAATGGCACCCCGGCCAGGTTCATCACGACATCAGGCGCGAAAGCACCAGTATTCGGTGCCCAGTATAGCTTGTACATCCCGTCTCCTGTCTGGCTTCGCGGGAGAGCCTACAGCGGCGGCCTCCTGCCAAACCAGGGACAAGCCGCCTCGAACTGGGTGGCCAGGGCAAAGAGCCTGGCTTCTTCCCCGAGCGGCGCGGCGATCTGCACGCCGACCGGCAGGCCCTCGGGCGTCCAGTGC
>DAIQBR010000045.1:0-256 GCA_036781105.1 Kiloniellaceae bacterium | reverse complement strand
GCGGCCGGCTGGCCCGACATGTTGAACATCTGGGTGAAGGTCACATAGGGCTGCACCGAGCGGTTGAAGCCCTCGAAGTCGTCGCGCTGGGTGCTCACGACACCCAGTCTGGGCGGCGGCTGTGCCATGGTCGGGGTCAGCAGCACGTCGAAGTCGGCGAAAAAAGCCGCCAGACGCTCCCCGATGCCGCGTATGGCCCGCAACGCCCTCAGGTATTGCGGCGCGGAGGTTACGGCGCCCGCTGCCGGTGGTGCGG
>DAIQBR010000044.1:4694-14471 GCA_036781105.1 Kiloniellaceae bacterium | reverse complement strand
AAGAGAAGGGCCCCCGCAAGGGCACCGAGTTCGAGCGCCGCCGCCGCGGACGCAACCTGGCGCTGTTGGCCTTGCTGGTCGGTTTCGTGGTCGTCGTCTACGTGGTGACGATCGTGAAATGGGCCTCGATGAGCGGGGGCTGAGCATGGCCGCGAGCAACCGCCGCAATCTCCGCACCGTCGCGTCGCTGGTCGCGATCCTGGGCGTGATGACCGTGCTGGTCGTCAACTCGGTGTCGCTCTATGAGCTGTTCTGCAAGGTGACCGGCTTCGGCGGCACCACCCAGAGGGCCGACACGGCCCCGGCCGCGGCGGGCGACCGCGTCATAACCATCCGGTTCGAGGGTACGGTCAATCCGCATCTGCCGTGGCGGTTCAACCCGGTGCAGCGGGAGATCAAGGTCAAGGTCGGCCAGCGCGAGCTGGCCCACTATGTCGCGAAGAATGTCGGCGGCCGCACCATCACGGGCGTCGCCAGTTTCAACGTGACGCCGCCGAAGGCGGGCCCGTATTTCAACAAGATCGCCTGCTTCTGCTTCAGCGAGCAGACGCTGGCGCCGGGGCAGGTGGCGGACATGCCGGTGTCTTTCTTCGTCGATCCGTCGATCGTCAAGGACAGGAATCTCGACGACGTCACCGTCATCACCCTGTCCTATACCTTCTTCAAGTCGGGGAAGACCGCCGACGCCGGCCGCCGGAAGCGGCCGGACAGCAGTAACTAAGGGATGGACGCCGTCGCGGGGCGTTGCCAAGGGGAAGAGCAATGAGTGCAGCCGAACAGAAGCATCCTTACCATCTCGTCGATCCGAGCCCGTGGCCCTTCACCGGCTCGATCGCGGCCTTCTTCGCCTTCGGCGGCACGGTCGCGGCGCTGCACGACTATCCCTGGGGCATCTACGTCGCGGCGCTGGGCGGCGCGGGCATCCTGCTCACCATGTTCCTGTGGTGGCGCGACGTGATCCGCGAGGCCGAGTTCCAGGGGCACCACACCAAGGTGGTCCAGCTCGGCCTGCGCTATGGCATGGCGCTGTTCATCGCCTCCGAGGTGATGTTCTTCTCGGCCTTCTTCTGGGCCTTCTTCGACGCCAGCCTGTTCCCGGGCGAGGCGGCGCAGGTGTCGCGCAGCGAGTTCACCGGAGGCGTCTGGCCGCCGGTCGGCGTCGAGGTCTTCGACGCCTTCCACCTACCGTTCCTCAACACCATGATCCTGCTGCTGTCCGGCTGCACCGTGACCTGGGCCCACCACGCTCTGCTCCACGGCGACCGCCAGGGCCTGCTGCAGGGCCTGGCGCTGACCATCCTGCTCGGTCTGCTGTTCACCGGCGTGCAGGCCTACGAGTACAGCCATGCCGCCTTCGGCTTCACCGACGGCATCTACTCCTCGACCTTCTACATGGCGACCGGCTTCCACGGCTTCCATGTGATCGTCGGCACCATCTTCCTGATCGTCTGCTTCTTCCGGGCCTACGCCGGCCATTTCAAGCCGGACCATCACTTCGGTTTCGAGGCGGCGGCCTGGTACTGGCACTTCGTCGACGTGGTGTGGCTCTTCCTCTTCATCTGCGTCTACTGGTGGGGAGGCAACTGATCACGGCACGGCAGCAGGACGCGGCGGGGCCGCTCCGCCAGGGGGGCCGCGGCGAGAGGCTGACGCGATGACGGAGCCTCCCGCCGGCGGGGAACTGCCCCCTGAGCCGCCTTCGGCGATCCTGACGGGTCTGCTGTGCCGCTGCCCGCGCTGCGGCAAGGGCAAGATCTTCTCGGGCATCCTGAAGATCGCCGACAGATGCCCGGTCTGCGGCCTGGATCTGCGCAAGCAGGACAGCGGCGACGGCCCGGCCGTCTTCGTCATCTTCTTCCTCGGCGTCATCTTCATGCCCCTGGTGTTCTGGGTCGAGTTCACCTTCGAGCCGCCCTGGTGGCTGCACATGCTGGTGTGGTCGCCCCTGGTGGTCGCCGTCGCCCTGGCCCTGTTGCGGCCCATGAAGGGCTTCCTGATCGCCCAGCAGTTCCGCCACCACGCCAGCGACAGCGGCCTGGTCGACTACAGCGAGGACGACCAGGACGACGGCGGGAAGCGGCCGTGAGCGCACCCGACAGCCTGAATCTCCGCGGGCGGCATTTCCGGCCGACCTTCTGGGCGAGCGTCTTCACCCTTGCGGCCCTGGTCATCCTGCTCGGGCTCGGCACCTGGCAGGTGCAGCGCCTGTTCTGGAAGCAGGAGCAGATCGCCCTGCGCCAGGAGCGCGCCGAGGGGCCGCCGGTCCCGCTGCCGCAGAGCTTCCCCGATCCCGCCGGCGTCGAGTTCACCCGCGTGGCGCTGTCGGGCGAATTTCTGCACGGCGCGGAGTTCTATCTCGGGGCCCGCACCGAGAGCGGCCGTGTCGGCCTCAACGTGGTGACGCCGTTCAAGCTCGAAGACGGCCGCGTGATCCTGGTGAACCGCGGCTGGGTGCCCGAGGGCAACCGCGACCCCGCGACCCGCGCGGCGGGGCAGATCGAAGGACCGGTCGAGATCGAGGCGCTGCTGCGCACCGATGGCTGGAAGGGCGTCGACTTCGCCAGGCCGCCCAACAAGCCCGAGGAGCGGTTCTATTTCTGGCTCGACCTGCCGGTCATGGCGGCCACCTTGGGTGAAGGAGGCGTGACAGAGGGGCCGGTAATCACCGAGGTCTACGCCGACGCCGTGGTCGCCGAGGTGCCCGGCGGCCTGCCGATCGGCGGCCAGACCCGCATCCAGCTCCCCAACGACCACCTGGAATACGCCATCACCTGGTATTCCTTCGCGGTCATCCTGCTGGTGATCTACTTCCTCTTCCACTACCGCCGGGAAGAGGAGCAGTAGCCCTGATACCAGGGGGCTTGCTGGACCTGTCCTAGGGTGCCAAGTAAGACGGGCTCGTACTTCGCCCGGAAGGACCCCCGCATGACCGCCTACGAAGAACTGTCCAGGAAATTCAAGCGCCTGCATGCCCTGCAGGAGGCGCAGGGCATGCTGGGCTGGGACATGTCGGCGATGATGCCGGCGGGCGGTGCCGAGGCGCGCACCGAGCAGTTGGCGACCCTCAGCGTGGTCTGCCACGAGATCCTGACCGATCCCTCGCTGGACGAGCTCTTCGACCGGGCCTCGGCCGAGACCAAGGGGCTCGACGCCTGGACCCAGGCCAACCTCAAGGAAATGAAGCGGCGCTGGCTGCACGCCACGGCGCTGGAGAGCGACCTCGTCGAGGCCTTCTCCAAGGCCTGCAAGCGCTGCGAGATGATCTGGCGCAAGGCGCGGCCCGCCGCCGACTTCAAGGCCGTGCTGCCGGCCCTGAAGGAGGTGCTGAACCTGACCCGCCAGGCCGGCACCGCCAAGGCCGAGCGCCTTGGCTGCTCGCTCTACGACGCCCTGCTCGACCAGTACGAGCCCGACGGCAAGTCGGCGCGCATCGATGAGATTTTTGCCCAGGTGGCCGACTTCCTGCCCGGCTTCCTCGACGACGTGCTGTCTCGGCAGCGGGCGCAGACCCCGGCCCTGCCGCTGGAGGGGCCTTTCCCGCGCGAGAAGCAGGAGGCGCTGGCCCGCAAGCTGATGGCCGCCGTCGGCTTCGACTTCGAGCACGGCCGCCTCGACACCTCGCTGCACCCCTTCTGCGGCGGCGTGCCCGACGACGTGCGCATCACCACGCGCTACGACGAGAACGACTTCACCACCTCCATCATGGGCGTGCTGCATGAGACCGGCCACGCCATGTACGAGCGCGGCCTGCCCCGGGACTGGCGCCTGCAGCCGGTCGGCGAGGCGCGTGGCAT
This sequence comes from Kiloniellaceae bacterium, assembly GCA_036781105.1. Taxonomy (GTDB): domain Bacteria; phylum Pseudomonadota; class Alphaproteobacteria; order Kiloniellales; family Kiloniellaceae; genus Pelagibius. The sequence goes on along the minus strand of DAIQBR010000044.1, from coordinate 10,677 downwards.
GGCGATGCACGAGAGCCAGTCCCTCATGGTCGAGATGCAGGCCTGCCGCAGCCGCGAGTTCGTCAGCTACCTGACGCCCCTGGCCCGCGAGGCCTTCGGCGGCTCAGGCCCGGCCTGGGAAGCGGACAACCTGCTGCGCCACTACAATGCGGTGGAGCCCGGTTTCATCCGTGTCGACGCCGACGAGGTGACCTATCCCTCCCACGTCATCCTGCGCTACCGCCTGGAGCGCGCGCTGATCGACGGCGACATGGAACTGGAGGCGCTGCCCACCGAGTGGAACAAGGGCCTCAAGGAGCTGCTCGGCATCTCGCCGCCGGACGACCGCCTGGGCTGCCTGCAGGACATCCACTGGTACGACGGCGCCTGGGGCTACTTCCCGACCTACACCCTGGGGGCGATGACCGCGGCGCAGCTTTTCGCCGCGGCCAAGGCGGCCCGCCCGGAGATCCCCGGGGCTCTGGCAAAGGGCGATTTCGCCCCGCTGATGGGCTGGCTCGCCGAGCATGTCCACGCCCAGGCCTCCTCGGCCGGCTTCGAGGAGATCGTCGAAAAGGCCACCGGCAAGCCGCTCGATCCGGCGGTCTTCAAGGCCCACCTGAAGGCGCGGTACCTTCCATAACCGTTTTAAATCAACAATTTAATGGTAATTTGCGGCTTTCTTAGGACTTTTTGAACCATAAAGCGGCCCTCCGCGACCTATGAGCAACCAACTCATAGGGATGTGGAGAAAACCGATGTTCAAACAGTACGTTTCCAAGGGACTTCTGGCCTCGACCCTGGCCCTGACTCTTTGCGGCGGCGTCCAGGCCGCCCCGCAGAATGCCCCCCAGCAGAATGCCACCGGTGAGGCCATCGCCGAGGCGGCGGCCCAGCTGTCCGCGCGTGGCGACGTTTTCGCCGCTTCCTCGGCGGGTCTTGAGGTGCTGCCGATGAAGCTTGCGGGCTCCTGCCCGCAGAGCCTGATGCTGAAGGTCAACCTCGGCGCCGCGGCGCCGGGCAAGCTGGCGTATCAGATCGAGACCCTCGACGGCCGCGTCTCGCAGGTCTTCGAGGCCGCGACTCAGCGCAAGGGCGACGGAGACTTCGCCGCCCGGATCGAGCACGAAATCGCGCTGCACAAGGACGCGGAGGAGGGCGGCGCCGAGCCTCTCGCCTTCAGCGCGCCGACGCAGCCGAGCGAGCCGGACTACGAGCCCGACTTCTTCGAGCGCCTCTTCGGCACCGCCAAGAGCGACCCCTCGAAGGGACTCAGCAAGCAGAGCTTCCGTGTGCGTGTAATCGCGCCGAACGAGGTCGTCTCGAGCTTCGATGCCCCGAGCGTGACCTGCGAGTACAACGAACTGGTGCGCGTTTTCGAGAGTCAGCGCGACGGCGACCAGGACCGCGGCACGCCCGACCGTGGCCGCGATACACCCGATCGCGACCGGGACACGCCCGATCGGGGCCGCGACACGCCGGGGGCCGGGCCGGCCGATTAAGACCTGCCGATAGCTCCGAAAAGCAAAGCCGAAAGGCCCGCCGCGTGGCGGGCCTTTCTTTTTCTGGCATCCCTTCCGGTCGCCGCCCCTCGCTGTGGCATTGCTTGGCCAAGGGAGCGCGGACGGGAGATGGACTGAACGCCCGGATCAGGGTTAACGGCGACGGCAGGGTTGGGGGTGCCGCGGGTTGCGGCACCCCCTCCGCCGTGTCTAGATTAGCCCTTCCGCGATCCGCGATTTTGGGCCCTTTTTGATGAAGTATGTCTCGACCCGGGGCGACGCCCCGGTTCTCTCCTTTGACGAGGTGCTGCTCGCCGGGCTGGCGCGTGACGGCGGTCTCTACCTGCCGGAGAGCTGGCCGCAGTTCTCGCCCGAGGAGATCCGCGCTCTGGCCGGCAGGCCCTACGCCGAGGTGGCTTTCGCCGTGATCCGGCCCTTCGTCGCCGGCACTCTCTCCGACGCCGACCTGAAGCGCATCCTGGAGGAGACCTACGCCGGCTTCGAGCATGCCGCCGTGGCGCCGCTGAAGCAGCTCGACAACCGCACCTGGCTGATGGAGCTGTTCCACGGTCCCACCCTGGCCTTCAAGGACTATGCGCTGCAGCTTCTGGGGCGCCTCTTCGACCATGTGCTGGCTGAGCGCGGCGAACGCGTTACGGTGGTCGGCGCGACCTCCGGCGACACCGGTTCGGCCGCCATCGAGGCGCTGCGGGATCGCGCGCAGGTCGACGTCTTTATGCTGCACCCGAAGGGACGGGTGTCCGAGGTGCAGCGCCGCCAGATGACCACGGTGCTGGCACCCAACGTGCACAACATCGCCCTGGAAGGCACTTTCGACGACTGCCAGGACCAGGTGAAGGCGATGTTCAACGACCTCGCCTTTCGCGACGACATGAACCTTTCGGCGGTGAACTCCATCAACTGGGCGCGCATCATGGCCCAGATCGTCTATTACTTCGTCGCCGGCGTCGCCTTGGGCGCGCCCGACCGCGCCGTTGCCTTCTCGGTGCCGACCGGCAACTTCGGCAACGTCTATGCCGCCTACGGCGCGGGGCGCATGGGCCTGCCGGTGGCCCAGCTTATCGTTGGCTCCAACAAGAACGACATCCTCACGCGTTTCTTCGAAAGCGGCAGCATGCGGACCGCCGGTGTCAGCCCGACCATTTCGCCGTCGATGGACATCCAGATCTCCTCGAACTTCGAGCGCCTGCTGTTCGATGTCTTCCAGCGCGACGGTGCCCAGGTGCGGCGAGTGATGCAGAGCTTCCGCCAGTCGGGTGAGTTCTCCGTCACCGCCGAAGAGCACCAGCGTCTGCGCCGCCTGTTCGATGCGCAGCGCTTCGATGACGACGAGACCTCGGCGGAGATTGCCCGGCGTCTCGCCGAGAGCGGCGAACTGCTCGATCCGCACAGTGCCATCGCCACGGTGGCAGCGCGCCGCGAAGTGCGGCCGGAGATCGCCGCCGTCGTCGCCCTGGCCACGGCTCATCCGGCGAAGTTTCCCGACGCGGTGGAGAAGGCTTCGGGTCTGCGGCCCGAGCTGCCGCCGCGCCTCGCCGACCTCTACGATCGCGAGGAGCGTTGCATGACGCTGCCCAATGACCTGGTGGCCTTGCAGGACTTCATCCGCGACAGGCGGCAGAACCCACCTCAAAGCGCGAAGTCGCGTGCCAAGGGCGCGGCATGAGCATCGAGGTCACCAAGCTGCCTTCCGGCCTGACGGTCGCCACGGATTCCATGCCGACGGCGACGGTGTCGCTCGGCGCCTGGATCGGCGCCGGCACGCGCCACGAGGCGGCCGAGCTGAACGGGATCGCGCACCTGCTGGAACACATGGCCTTCAAGGGTACCGAGCGGCGCTCGGCGCAGGACATCGCCGAAGAGATCGAGGCCGTCGGCGGCCACCTGAACGCCTACACCAGCCGCGAGAACACGGCCTTCTACGCCAAGGTGCTGGCGGAGGACGCCCCCCTGGCCCTCGACATCGTCTCCGACATCCTGCAGCACCCGACTTTCCTGGAAGAGGAGCTGGAGCGCGAGCGCGCGGTCGTGCTGCAGGAGATCGGGCAGGCCTACGACACGCCAGACGACATCGTCTTCGACTACTTCCAGGAAACCGCCTACCCGGGTCAGGCGCTGGGCCGTCCGGTGCTGGGAGAGAGCCACACGGTCGGCGGCCTGGGCCGCACGGCGCTGTGGGATTATCTGCACGGCCACTACGGCCCGCAGCAGATGGTGGTGGCCGCCGCCGGCCAGATCGAGCACGACCGCTTCGTCGAGATGGTGGGCGGAGCCTTCGTGCACGAGAACTTCTCCTGCAACGGCGCGACGGATGCCGCCGACTACCGTGGCGGTGACCGCCGCGAGAACCGCGAGCTGGAGCAGGTCCACCTGCTACTCGGCTTCGACGGCGTCGGCTATCTGGACGACGACTACCAGGCGCTCCTGGCGCTTTCGATGCTGTTCGGCGGCGGCATGTCGTCGCGGCTGTTTCAGGAGGTGCGCGAAAAGCGCGGCCTCGTCTATTCCGTTTACTCCTTCCACTCGGCCTTTCTCGACGGCGGCCTCTTCGGCATCTACGCCGGCACCGGCACGCAGGAGATTCGCGAACTGGTTCCGGTGGTCTGCGACGAGTTGACCAAGCTGACCAAGGGCATCTCCGAGGAGGAGTTGGAGCGTGCCCGCGCCCAGATGCGCGCCTCTGTGCTCATGGGCCGCGAGAGCTCCAGCAACCGGGCCGAACACCTGGCTCAGCAGTTGCTGATCTACGGCCGCCCGCTGCCTGTCGAGGAAATTCTGGAAAAGATCGCCACCGTTTCCGTCGAGGATGTGGAACGTGTGGCTGCAAACCTCCTGAAGTCTGCGCCGACGGTGACCGCCATCGGGCCGCTGGCGCATCTCGAGAGCGCCGAGCGCATCGCGGCGCGTCTGGGCTGACGGGAGGCCGGGGTCATGCTGTTCACGGTCTTTCGCGGCGACAGCCCCCAGTCAATCCGCCTCGAGGGGCCGCGCATCTACCTGCTGCCGCCGCGCATGGCGGACTGGAAGGCCTGGGTCGGGTTGCGCGAGGAGAGCCGGGATTTCCTCGCGCCCTGGGAGCCGACCTGGCCGCATGATGCCCTGACGCGCCACGCCTTTCGTCGCCGCCTCAAGGCCTATAATCTGGAATGGCGGCGCGGCACCGGCTTTTCCTTCCTGGTTCACCGGCTTTCGGACAACGCGCTGATGGGCGGCGTGACGCTTTCCAACGTGCGCCGGGGCGTGGCGCAGGCGACCAGCATCGGTTACTGGATCGGCGAGCGCTTCGCGCGCCAGGGCTTCATGAGCGAGGCGGTCTCGGCGGTGGTCGAGTTCGCTTTCGAGGAACTGGCGCTGCACCGCGTCGAGGCGGCCTGTCTGCCGCACAACGACGCCAGCCGCAGCCTGCTGCTGAAGGTGGGTTTCCGCCAGGAAGGCTACGCGCGGCAATACCTGCGCATCAACGGCAAGTGGCAGGACCACCTGCTGTTCGAGATGCTGCGCGACGATCCGCGACTTTAGGTTTTCAGTAGCGCTTCAGGCGTGGCCGGCGTCGCCCGACAGCATGGAGACGTCGACGCCCAGCTTGCCGATGGCGCGCTCCCACTTGTTGTCTAGGGAGTCGTCGAACACCAGTTCCTCGTCGGGCGCCACGTGGAGCCAGCCGTTGGCCTGGATCTCCGAATCGAGTTGGCCGGGGCCCCAGCCGGCGTAGCCGAGCGCCAGCAGCTTGCGGCGCGGGCCCTGGCCCGCGGCGATGTCGCGCAGAATGTCGACCGTCGCGGTCAGCGCCATGGCGTCGTCGACCAGCAGCGTGCTGTCCTGGCGGTACTCGCCGGAATGCAGGACGAAGCCGCGGCCGGACTCCACCGGGCCGCCGAAATGCACCCGGATCTCGTCTTCGACCGACGGCGGGCCGATGCCAAGCTGGGCCAGCAGGTCGGGAAAGGTGATGGCGCCGACCAGCCGGTTGATGACCAGCCCCATGGCCCCGTCGGGGTGGTGCGCGCAGACGTAGATCACCGTGCGGGCGAAGCGGGAATCGCGCATGCCGGGCATGGCGATGAGGAGTTGGCCGGTCAGGTATTCGCTTTCCTGCATAGCAAGGGAATCTAGCCGCCCGGCGCGCCGGCGACAATGCGCCTTCCGTGCTTTTTTGCGATCTTCACCAGAGACTTGCCTCAAGGCCGCTGAGCGATTGGCGGAAACTTGACGGTCAAGCCGTCACACGTTCTTGTGAGGGGGGCGGGCCGGTGGCTGGATATTCGGGCCTGGGCCGGTTATATGCCCAAGAACGGGGCGGCCGCCGCCGCGGACCCGGCCCGGAATGCGGCCCCCAATGCGGGTGAAAATGCGCCTTTGTCGATGGAATTCAGAGGTTTTCAGGGCTGCCTTCGGCGGCCTGCTGGTGCTGCTCGCAGGACTGGCGGCGGCATCGGACGCCCGAGCGGCCGCCAGCGCCTGGGCCGAGGAGGCGCAGGCCC
>DAIQBR010000044.1:0-4643 GCA_036781105.1 Kiloniellaceae bacterium | reverse complement strand
ATCAGCGCCCAGCAATCGGTTGCCGGTGACACTATCGATCTCGGCCTGGAATTCGACCTCCAGCCCGGCTGGAAGATCTACTGGCGCTCGCCCGGCGATGCCGGCCTGCCGCCGCGGGTCGACTGGAGCGGATCCGAGAATCTGGCCGGCGCCGATATTGCCTGGCCGGTGCCGCACCGCTTCTCGCTCTTCGGGCTGGAGACCTTCGGCTACGGCGGCCAGGTGGTGCTGCCGATCACGGCACGCCTGGAACGGCCGGATGCGCCGCTCGGCCTGCGCGCAAAGGTCGACTACCTCATTTGCGAAGAAATCTGCATCCCCTACACGGCCGAGATCGCCTTCGACCTGCCGCCCGGCGATGGCGCCCGGGCGCCCCAGGCTTTCCTGATCGACAGCTTCAGCAGCCAGGTCCCGGGGCTCGGCGCCGAGCGCGGCCTGGAGATCGTCGACGTGAGCCTCACCGGCTCGCTGGCGGCGCCGAAGCTCGCGGTGACCGCGCGCTCGCAGCGGCCCTTCGATGCGCCGGACCTGCTGGTGGAGGCGCCGCCCGGCTTCCTCTTCGGTGTGCCGGAAGTCTCCTTGGCCGACAGCGGCCGCGAGGTCCGCCTGGTCGCCACAGTGAACGGACCTGCCACGGGCAGCGTGCTGGAGGGCAAGCCGGTCACGGTGACGGTGACCGACGGCGCGCGCGGGATCGAACACGCAACGGTCGCCCGCTTTGCGGCACCGCCTGCGGCCCCACCTGTGGATCTCGCCGGCCTTGCCGGCATCCTCGGGCTGGCGCTGCTCGGCGGCCTGATCCTCAACCTCATGCCCTGCGTGCTGCCGGTGCTCTCGCTGAAGCTGCTCTCGGTGGTGCAGCAGGGCGGCCGCGCCCGTGGCGCCGTGCGCGCCAGCTTCCTCGCCTCGGCCGCCGGCATCCTGTCCTCCTTCCTGGTGCTGGCCGGCCTCGCGGTGGGGCTGAAGGCCGCCGGTCTGGCGGTCGGCTGGGGCATCCAGTTCCAGCAGCCGCTGTTCCTCTCCGCGCTGGCCGTGGTCATGGCGCTCTTCGCCTACAACCTGCTCGGCCTCTTCGAGGTGCCGCTGCCCGGCTTCATCGGGCGCCTCGCCGCACAGGGGAGCGGAGAAGGCGACCGCCACGGCCTGGCGGGCAGTTTCGCCACCGGCGCCCTGGCGACCCTGCTGGCGACGCCCTGCTCGGCCCCCTTCCTCGGTACCTCGGTGGGCTTCGCCCTGTCGCGCGGCGCCCTGGAGATCTTCCTCATCTTCACCACGCTGGGCCTCGGCCTCGCGCTGCCCTACCTGCTGGTCGCGGCGGCGCCGCGGCTGGTCGCGTGGCTGCCGCGGCCGGGCGCCTGGATGGTCTGGCTGCGCCGTTTCCTCGGCCTGCTGCTGGCGGCCACGGCGGTCTGGCTCATCACCGTGCTGGCCGCCCAGGTCGGCGTGCTGGGCGCCTCCCTGACCGCCGGCCTGCTGCTCGGGCTTGGCCTGGTGCTCTGGGCGGGCCCGAACCTGGCCCCCCGGCTGCACTTCGCGACGCCGGCGCTGGCCAGCCTGCTGGCCCTGGCCGCCTTCGCCCTGCCGGCCGGTGTCGCGGTCCCGCCGGCCACGACCGGCCAGCAGAGCGAAACGGCGCTCGCCTGGCGCCCGCTCGATGCCGCCGCCATCGCCGGCCTGGTGGCCGAGGGGCAGGTGGTCTTCGTCGACGTCACCGCCGACTGGTGCATCACCTGCCAGGTGAACAAGAAGCTGGTGCTGACCAGCACCGCGGTGAGCGACAGCCTCACGGCCCCCGGTGTCGTGCGGATGCGCGGCGACTGGACCCTGCCCAGCGACGCAATTTCCGATTATCTGGCGGGTTTCGGGCGCTACGGCATCCCCTTCAACGCGGTTTACGGCCCCGGCGCGCCGCAGGGCATCGCGCTGCCGGAGATTCTCACCCGCGACGCTGTCCTCGCTGCGATCGGCCGGGCTTCCGCGCCGGGCGGTGCGCTTTCCTCGGCGCAGTAGCTGCGGCCTTGGAATAGGACGGAGGTCGCTCTATCTTCTGGGGCAGCACGGTCCGAGAGTGACCGCAGGCGATAATCACAGCTCCCCGACAGGGTAGGGGGCGTTCAATTCAGGGGAAATCTCACCATGACGATCCAGGTTGGCGACCGCATTCCCAGCGCCGCGTTCCGTGTGAAGACGGCCGACGGTGTTCAGGAAGTTTCCACAGACGAAATCTTCAAGGGCAAGAAGGTCGTGCTGTTCTCGGTGCCGGGCGCCTTCACTCCGACCTGCTCGGCCAAGCACTTGCCGGGCTTCGTGCAGAAGGCGGGTGATTTCAAGGCCAAAGGCATCGATTCCATCGCCTGCGTGTCGGTCAACGACGCCTTCGTGATGGATGCCTGGGGCAAGGACCAGAAAGTCGGCGACAAGGTGCAGATGCTGGCCGACGGCAACGGGACCTTCGCCAAGGCCATCGGCCTGGAACTGGACGCCAGCGGTGCGGGCCTGGGCATCCGCTCGAAGCGCTTCGCCATGGTGGTCGACGACGGCAAGGTGACCGGCCTGCATGTGGAAGAGCCGGGCGCCTTCGAGGTGTCCAGCGCCGAGGCGGTGCTCGCCACGCTGTAACGTAGTCACAGCATCGGTGAATTCAGCGACGGCGGCCTTCGGGCCGCCGTTTTCGCGGGCGGCCGGTCAGCGCAGCCGTTCGATCGCGCCGCGCGCCAGCGCGTCGGCACGCTCGTTCTCCGGATGCCCGGCATGGCCCTTCACCCAGTGCCAGGTGACCTCATGCGACGCGCGCGCCCTTTCCAGGCGCTGCCAGAGGTCGACGTTCTTCACCGGCTTCTTCGCGGCGGTCTTCCAGCCGTTGCGCTTCCAGCCATGGATCCACTTCATGATGCCGTCGCGCAGGTAGGTGCTGTCGGTGTAAAGGTCGACGGTGGTGGGGCGCTTCAGCGCCTCCAGCGCCTCGATGGCCGCCATCATTTCCATGCGGTTGTTGGTGGTCGCTGTCTCGCCGCCGCTCAGCTCCCGCTCCGTCGCACCGTAGCGCAGCACGGCACCCCAACCACCCGGGCCGGGATTGCCCGAGCAGGCACCGTCGGTGAAGATCTCCACGCGCTGGCCTTCCGCCATCAGGATGCCTTGAGGTCCAGGCCGTAGGCACCGGGGCCGTGGACCTGCTGATGGAACTGCAGTTTTTTCCAGTACTCCAGCGGATCCTTCGGCTTCACGAAGGCGCCCTCGGGATGGTGCAGCCAGTCGTAGAGGCGGGTCAGCAGAAAGCGCAGGGCGGAGCCGCGCGCCAGCAGCGGCAGCGCCGCCAGCTCGGCCTCGGAGAAGGCCCGCTCGCGGCTGTACGACTGCAGCAGCATGCGGGCCTTGGTGACGTTGAAGGCATTGTCCTGCTCGAAACACCAGGCATTGAGGCAGATCGCCAGGTCGTAGGCGAAGGCGTCGTTGCAGGCGAAGTAGAAGTCGATCAGGCCGCTCAGCCGCTCGTGGCGGAAGAACACGTTGTCGGGAAACAGATCGGCATGAATGACGCCGGCGGGCAGATCGTCGGGCCAGCTCTGCTCGAGGATCGCGAGCTCGCGCTCCAGGGCGTCGGCAAGTCCCGGCCTCACCTCGTCGGCGCGCCCGCGGCAGGCTTCCAGCAACGGCCGCCAGCCGGCGACGGAGAGCGCGTTCTCGCGGCGCAGTTCGTAGTCGGCGCCGGCCAGGTGCATCTGCGCCAGGGCACGGCCCAGGGCGGCGCAGTGAAAGGGCTGAATGCGCCGCGGCCACAAGCCCTCCAGGAAGGTGACCAGGGCGGCCGGCCGCCCGCAGAGCTGGCGCAGCGCCTTGCCGTCGCGGGCGTGAAGCGGCACCGGGCAGCTGATGCCGTGCTCGGCGAGGTGCTCCATCAGGCCGAGGAAGAAGGGCAGGTCGCCGGCATCGACGCGCTTCTCGTAGAGCGTCAGGATGAAGCTGCCCTTGTCGGTCTGCAGCAGGTAGTTGGAGTTCTCCACGCCCTCGGCGATGCCCTTGAAGGAGAGCACGTCGCCGAGCTCGTACTCGGCGACGAAGCCTTCGATGTCTTCAGCGGAGACTTCCGTGTAAACGGCCATGGCGACAGGGACAGCGGCAGTGCGAGGCGGGCGGAGGGCGGTGTCAGACGGCGGCGGCCTTGCTGGTCAGTTCCTTGGGCAGCTTGAAGATGACGTCCTCGACGACCCCGCTGACATTCTGCAGGGTCACCTCGAAGCGCTCGCGGCAGGCGCCGACGACCTCCTCGACCAGCACCTCCGGGGCCGAAGCGCCGGCGGTGATGCCGAGCCGCTCGATGTTCTCCAGCATCGACCAGTCGATGTCCGCCGCGCGCTGCACCAGGATGGCGCGCGGGCAGCCCTCGCGGCTGGCCACCTCGACCAGGCGCTGGGAGTTGGAGGAATTCGGCGCGCCCACCACCAGCAGGGCATCGCAGCTGCGCGCGATCGCCTTCACCGCTTCCTGGCGGTTGGTGGTGGCGTAGCAGATGTCTTCCTTCTTGGGGCCGTGAATCCGCGGGAAGCGCCGCTTCAGCACCGCAATGATCTCGCTGGTGTCGTCGACCGAGAGCGTCGTCTGGGTGATGTAGGCGAGGTTCGTCGGATTCTCGACTTGGACTT
>DAIQBR010000043.1:0-14548 GCA_036781105.1 Kiloniellaceae bacterium | reverse complement strand
GCGCGTTCCCAGCGCTCCGGCCCGGCGGGCTTGTTGGCTACCTGTGGAACCTCCGGGTGAAACTGCGGCCGCGCCCCTCGGCGATCTCCTGCGCCACGCTCATGATGGCGGTGCGGTCCACACCGATGTCGCGCAGGGTCCGGTTGTCGAGCTTGGAGAGCTCGATCACCGTCTTGCGAATGCGCTGGTCCCGCGAGTTGAAGCGGAAGAGGCGGCGCAGGGCCTGCAGCGCCCGGCGCCCGGTTCTGACCGCGGCCGTCGCACTGGAGCTGTAACAGATGGCTGCGCCGAAGGGGCTGACGGGTCTGTAGCCGGTCAGGATCATCGGCGAGCCGAAAACGTGGGAATTGCTCATCTTCATCACCTGATTCGTCGCTCGTCGGTTTCGTTTGATTGCTCGCCCAAAAGGGCCGGCGGCGTCCGGCTTTGCCTGCCGGTTCGCCGCTCTGCGTCGGCGATAGATATAGATCGGCGCTGTTTCTCCCTGATGTCGCGCGGCGGGGGACTGGGTAACAATTGTTCGCAACTGCGAAGGGAGTGGCAGGTCCTCTCAGCTTGGGCGGCACGCCATCGCGAACTCGTCGACAACACCGTGGATTGCCAAAAAGTCTCGTTGTTTCAATATCCTGACGATTGAGCCCGGCTGTGTCGCGGCGCTGCGGGCGCAAGTGCGGCGCGCCCAGGGCTGCTGAAACAATTGAAACATTTCGCGGCTGTTCGATGGGGTGATGTACGCAGGTCTGCCCACGCAGCGATCTGGTGGTGCTATCAGGTCGATTTCGTTAACCTAATTTCAAACCGTGCTGCCGAAAGCTGTGGCGTCCGATGGACTTCGGGCGCTGCCAGCAAGGAGGAAGGATGCGTCTTCAAACGGACCCGCGCAGGAGGTGGGGAGCGGCGATCCTCCCGGCTTTGGCGCTATTGGTCCCGGTGGCGGTTGCCAAGCCGGCACTTGCCCATCCACATGTCTGGATCGACGCCCGTTCCGCGGTTGTTTTCGACTCGCAACAGCGGGTCTCCGCCCTGCGCCTGACATGGCGGTTCGACGAGTTCTACAGCCTCTTCGCCATCGAAGGGCTCGACAGCAACAGTGACGGCCGGCTCGATCCGGCCGAACTCCAGCCGCTCGCCGAACTCAATGTGACGTCGCTCAAGGAATACGACTACTTCACTGAGATACTGGCCGATGGGGAGCCCCTCGCCTTTGACGATGCGCGCGATTACAGCTCCCGCTACGAGGAGGGCATCCTCTCCCTGACCTTCGAAATACCTCTGGCGATGCCCATCGACCCGCGTGCCGCAAGGGTGCGCTTTCGCAGCTACGACCCGACCTTCTACATTGCCATCGAGCCGGCCTTGCAGGATCCGGTCGCTTTTGCGGGTACGCCGCCACCGTCCTGCCGGGCAGTGGTCGAGGAAGACAGCGCACCACCGGAGGTCTTGACCCTCTCGGAGGCTGATTTCGCCGATCCGGCGGCAAGCCAGAGCATCGGCAAGCTCTATGCCACGACCCTTGCCATCCTTTGCGAGTCCGCCGGAATGACGCAGTGACGCTCGTCCTGGGGCCGCGCCACCTGTTTGCCGCCCTCTGCCTGTGTCTCGGGGTCCTGCTGGCGGGACCGGCCGACGCACAGAAGGCACTGGTGCCACCGGGCGGTTCGGCGCCTGTGGCTGAGAGCGGTAGTCTGTGGCAGCGCAGCCTCGCCCAGCTGCACGACCTGCAGCGCGACCTGCACCGCCGCCTCGCCGTGGCGGTGCGCGAACTGAAGGAAGGCGGGCCGCTCGCCGCCGCTTTTCTCATGGTGCTGTCGCTGCTCTACGGAGTTTTCCACGCGGTGGGACCGGGCCACGGCAAGGCGGTCATTTCGGCCTATCTGCTGGCCAACGAGAGCGCGGTGCGCCGCGGCATACTGCTGGCCCTGCTCGCCTCCCTGGTCCAGGGCGTCTCGGCCGTTCTGCTGGTGGGCGTGCTGGCCGTGCTGCTGGATATGGCCGGTGTCGCGGTCCGCGACTCCGTCGCGCCGCTGGAGTCCGCCAGCTATGCGCTGGTCGCCTTGGTCGGGCTCTGGCTGCTGTGGTCTGCCGTCAGAGGCGGCCACAGTCATGCCCAGGCTCACGGGACGGGTCACGACGGCGCTCACGACACTGCGCATTCTGACGCCGCATCCGCATCCTGTGGCCACGCGCCGCTTCCCGGTCCGCAGGCCGCCGACCGCAGCGGTGCCGGCAATTCGCTCGCCAAGGCCGCCGGCCTGGTGCTGGCGGTGGGCATTCGGCCCTGCAGCGGCGCCGTGCTGGTGCTGCTGTTCGCGCTGGCACACGGCGTGTTCTTCGCCGGCGTGGCGGCCACCTTCGCGATGTCGCTGGGCACCGCCGTGACCGTCGCGGTTCTGGCCCTGCTGACGCTCTATTCCAAGCGTCTTGCCCTGGCTGCGGTGGGGGCCAATTCCCGCTGGGTCGAGGCCACCTACCGCGGCTTCGGCCTGCTCGGCGCCGGCCTGCTGATACTGCTCGGCGCTGCCCTATTCTGGGCCTCCCTGAGGTCTGCCGGCCCACTCTGACGGGCTAACTTCTTGGCAGAACGAGGGAAATTCGAAGCTCTCCCTTTTGTGGTAATCCGCACAGACCGTTATTCGCGCCGGTTCTAGCCTCTTCTTCGACACACAGCCGTATCGACACGCCTCAAAGGCGTCCGAACCAGATCCGGCCGGTGTTTTGGCGCCCTATTTTCTCTCGGTGCCAAGGGGTTGGTTAAACCAGGGGAAGGGAGAGCAAGCAATCATGTCCGAGGTGAACACACTTCTGATCGGCCGCAACCGGCTGTTCCTCGAAGGGCTGAAAAGCCTACTGCGGGGCAGTTCCTTCGACGTCAGGGCCGAGGTCAGCAGCGTTGCCGATCTCGACGAGCTGGACGACGACGAGCTGCCGGAACTGGTCCTCATCGAACTGCGCGGCGACGTCGCCGAGCTGGTTCAGGACCTTGAGATCCTGCACGAAAGCCAGCCGCAAACGCCGGTGGTCGTGCTGACCGACGAGCGCGACCCGCGCACTCTGGCGGCCTGCCTCAATGCCGGGGCCGACGCCTTCCTGCTGAAGGACATCTCGCTGGAAGCGCTGATCCACTCGCTGAAGCTGGCCATGCTGGGCCAGAAGGTCATGCCGACGGAACTGGCGATGGCGCTGATCAACGGCGCCGCCGGCGTGCAGCCCTCCGACGGCAAGGGGATCGAGAGCTACGGCCTGTCCGACCGCGAGATGGAGATCCTGCGCTGCCTGGTGAACGGTGACGCCAACAAGGGGATCGCCAACCGTCTCGAAATCACCGAGGCGACGGTGAAGGTCCACATGAAGAGCCTGCTGCGCAAGATCAAGGCCGGCAATCGCACCCAGGCGGCGATCTGGGCGCTGAACCACGGTCTCGCGCCGGGCCTGCCTTTCGGCAAGTCCAGCGAGGCGCCGCGCCGCGCCGCGCAGCCGAAGGAGATGGTGCTCTCGCAGATGATGGGCTAGCCCCCCGGGTCATTTCTGGGGGGCCTTCCCCTTGCCTGGCGCTGTTCGTATCTGGCGCTTTTCGTGCCGCCGGTTTTGCCGGCGGCCGGTGGCGCCGCTCCCCCCTGGTGCTGCCCTTGCAATGCCGTCCCGCGGGCGGCGCGTCCCCGACTTCTTCAGATTGTTCAGAAACCGCGTATCAGGCTTTGCCGTTCGGCCCGGCCAGGATCTCGTCGTCGGAGAGGCTGTCCAGCAAGGGCAGCAAAACCGTTGCCGCCAGCACGGCCGCCTCGGTGCGGTTGCGGCATTCGAGCTTGATGAGGATGGCGCGGACCATCGACTTCACCCGCGCCTCGCTCTCCTCCAGTGTCTCGGCGATCGCGCGGTTGCTGTCGCCGGCGGCAAGCAGCTGCAGGATGGCGCGCTCGCTTTCGCTGAGCCGCCCCAGCGCCTCCAGATACCCGGCGCCGTTGGCGCCGCTTCCCTGACGGTTCGTCGGCATGATCGAGTAGCCGTCCTCGGCCAGCTTCAGGCTCTCCTCGAGATACTTCAGGCCTTCGCCCAGCAGGATCAGCCCGTCGGCCCGGCGCGGCAGTTCGCCCAGCATGGCGCACTTGGATTCCGGCAGGGCCAGCAGCACCCTCGTGTGGCGGCCGGACCAGCGCTCGATGTGCTCCTCCAGCCCGAGGAAGCGGCTGCTGTCGTTTGCCGCCAGGATCAGATAGTCGGCATCCGGCTCGCCACGGCCGTTGGAGGGGAAGATGCAGATGTCGCCGACACGGGTACCCGGCACGCTGCGCAGGGCATCCAAGAGAGGGCCTGGCTCGATGCCGGCCGCCACCACGGCGCAGCGCCGGTCCGGGGCCGCCGCGGGCCGACTGGTCTCTCGGTTCTGCGAATCGATCATCGCTGGGGAACTCCTGTCCTGCTGGGGGCGCGGCCAAGACGCGCGGGGTCAGGAAAGGCTAGCACGGGCCCCAGCAGCACGCTGCGGCACAGGCATAGTACCTCGGAGGGGGTACAGACCCTTCCGGCGGGCGCCCTTTTAGCGCCGCAGCGGCAGAGAAAAAGCGGCAGATTTGCGCGGTTTCACAGGGGTGGCGCGGCCATCGTCCCGGGAATGTGGCAAATCGCACAGTGCTTCCGGCGGGGCGGCCCTATCTTAGCATTGTCGTTGTGGAGGTCCTCCCTCAAGCCACGATGACGGACCTTTCAGTGAGCCCCAAAGCCCCGTCCGCGCCCATCGGACGGGGCTTTTTGGTGTTTGGGCAGGGGGCCCCGTCCGCGCCCATCGGACGGGGCTTTTTGGCGTCCGCTATCTGTGGAGAGGCGGGAAGGCTAGTCGCCGGTCACTTCGTGGACCAGGCGCTCCAGCTCTTCCAGGTCGCCGATGATCAGCGTGCGGCCGTCGCGGCTCAGCAGGCCCGCCTTGGTGAGGTCGTTCAGCTCGCGGGTCACCGCCTCGCGGTGGGTGCTGATGCGGCTGGCGATATCGGCGTGGGTGGGCGCGGGGAAGATGCGCGCGATGTTGCCGTCGCGCTCGCCTTCGCGCGCCAGGCGCAGCAACTCCGAATGGATCCTGTTCTTCACCGCCAGGGTACTGAACTCGAAGATGCGCTCGCTGAGGGAGCGCACCATGGTCGTCAGGTAGGTGAGCAGGGCCATGGAGACGGCCGGATACTCTTTCAGAATGGAGCGGAAGGTCTCCGCCGAGACCGAGCCGATCATCACGTCGGTCAAGGCGATGACGTTGGCCGAGCGCGGCGCGCCGTCGATGGCCGCGAACTCGCCGAAGCATTCGCCGGCGTGGATGTCGCGGAAGGCGACTTCCTTGCCCGCACTGGAAAACAGGATCACCCGGACGGTGCCGGACACCATGAAGTAGACGTCGGTGGAGGCTTCCTGGTGGCCGATGATCTGCTGATGGGCCTTGTAGTTGCGCCAATTGACACGCTGGGTCAGCCGCTCGATCTCGCGCGGGTCGAGATCGCGGAAGATTCCGATGCGCTCGAGAGCGTAGCCCGAACTGCCGGAGATCTTTTGATTGGCCGTCATCACCCCCACTCACATTCGCTCACCCGGGCGCTCAACCGGGCATCGGCCCGACCGGGCACAGCGCCCCTCTGCGCCGGGACGAAGCGTAGCAAGCCGTTTCACAAACGGTCAAAAGCCAGAAGATGAAGCCTCAGCCGCAAGGCGGCCCGGACCGGACCGCTACCCCCCGAGGCCCTTTCGACAGGCACCCGGCGAAAGGTCCAAAGCCTGCGCAATACTACATTTTGGCATGAACTATGCAACCGACTGCGCGTTGCAGCTTTGTTGCATAAATCCCCCGGCCGGTCGCGCCAAGCGGGGCCCGGCTTGCCACCACCGGCCCTTCGCAGTATGGAGGCGGCAGCCCGCCCGCCCCGCAGCAACACGCGCCGCCAAAAAATGCCACAGACCGAGATGGATTTTCCCGCAGCGCGCCTGCGCCCCTGGCTCTGCGACGTGCTGCTTCCCTTCTGGGCCTCGACGGGCTTCGATTCGGACCACGGCGCCTTCGTCGAGAAGTTCGAGCCCGACGGCCAGCCCAGTGGTGACGACTACACCCGGGTCCGCGTGCAGGCGCGCCAGATCTATGTGTTTTCCCATGCTGGCGTGGCCGGGTTCAGCGAGGTGGGGCTGGACCGCGCGCAGACGGCCTTCGCCTTTCTCGAGCGCCATGCCTGGGATCGCGAGGCGGGCGGCTGGTTCCAGCGCCTGCGCCGCAGCGGCGCGCCGCTCGACCGCAGCAAGGACAGCTATGACCACGCCTTCCTGCTGCTGGCCATGGCCTGGCTCTACCGCGCGGGCGGCGACTCACAGGTACACGAACGAGCGCGCGAGACCATTGCGTTCTTCGATGGCGCGCTCGGGCAGAGCCGTGACGGTGCCTTCGACGGCTACGCCGAGCGGCAGGTCGCGCCGGGCGCAGAGCTGCCGCTGCCGCGCCGGCAGAATCCGCACATGCACCTGCTGGAGGCCTTCATCGCGCTCTACGAGGCGACCGGCGACAGCTTGTGGCGCGACCACGCCGCGCGCATCCTCATTCTCTTCCGGCGGCATTTCTTCGCAGACGGCCAGCTCGTCGAGTTCTTCGACCACGACTGGCGCGAAATCCCACATGAGGGCCGGCGCCTGCGCGAGCCCGGTCACTTCTTCGAGTGGACCTGGCTGCTGCACCGCTACGCCACGCTCACCGGCGACGACTCGATCGCGCCGGCAATGCGCCAGCTGCACGACTGGGCCTGGCAGCACGGCGTCGAGCGGGAGGGCGCCGCGCCCTGGATCGCCTTCGAGGAACTCGATCCCGCGGGCAAGGTGCTGGCCGGCGGCAGCAAGCGTCTCTGGCCGCAGACCGAGGCGGTGAAATCGGCCCTGGCGATCTACGAGCGCTTCGGTGACGACGAGGCGCTCAAGCAGGCGAAGCTGCTGCTGGGCGGCCTGTTCTCCAACTTCGCCAGCCTGGACCGGCCGGACTGGCGCGAGCAGACCGACCGCGACGGCAAGCTGATCCGCGAAGGCATGCCGTCGAGCAGTCTCTATCACCTCTTCCTGGCGGTCGCCGAAGCAGTGCGGGTGCTGGAGAGCTGACAGTAACAGGAGTCCTCACCCGGACGTTTGCATGTTAGGGTTGTGATGGCTTGAGGATGAGCCATACCGGGGAGGGCGTGATTTTTCAGTCACAGACGCGGGCAGCATCGCACGCTGCGCTGTTTGCGATGGTATTGACGGGAGCAGCAGCGCCTGCCTGCGCCGACGCCGATTTGACACTGAACACCCGATTCATTCAGGGCAGTTTTGATCTACTGCTGCCGGATGGCTGGGTAGCAGCCCTTACTGCAGAAGGCATGGCGATGGAGGTCCAGTCGCCTGAACGCCACAAACTCACACTCAATGCCCGCGTGCGGAACGAGAACGACTTGGCACGCGCGCAGGAATACCACCTTGAACAGCTGCGCGGGAGCGGCCTACTCG
Organism: Kiloniellaceae bacterium; assembly: GCA_036781105.1. Lineage (GTDB taxonomy): Bacteria > Pseudomonadota > Alphaproteobacteria > Kiloniellales > Kiloniellaceae > Pelagibius. The sequence continues at coordinate 7,060 of DAIQBR010000043.1, read as the reverse complement.
ATCTTGAGCGCGTTGATGAACAGCGACTTCTCGACGGCCGCCTGCAAATTGCCGTCATTGATCCTCGATTCAGCGAAACGAGCAGGATGGGGAGACACATCAAGCCCGAGGACATTCCGCTGCACGTCCTAGCAAGATATCGCGATGAGCAGCGTGACGTATGGCTCAGCGCCGGACTCATTGTTTACGGCGTAGGCAACATCGACAACACATGGGTTGAGTTCCTTGCGGCGGTCCTCGAGTCGGCGCGGGTTCCCACAAATCAGACTCGGGGTGCGCCGCTTTATCGACGGGTAAAGGGCGCGCCGCCTCCCGACCTGCCCGAAGCGCGCGATCTCGTCGGTGCCTGGCGCACGCAGAGTATCCTGGGAACTGCGACATTCGCGCCATCGAGCCCAAAGGACATCGTGTTGGCAGATGTCGGGTTGGAAGACCTGACGCTGGGCGCCGATGGAAACTACAAATCGGAGTGGAAGGGAGTCTTCATGGCCCTGGAAGGTGGCAACACGGTCTCGCGCAGCAACCAGCATCGCGAAAGCGGCACGTGGTTACTGCGCGATGGCGATCTTTTGCTGCTACCTGAAACGGCTGAAGGGCGCAGTTTCGAAACAGCGGAAACTGCGGAAGAATTCCGTCCGACGCCGACTCCGTCCCGCAACTATCAGGTGACCTTGCGTGACGGCCTGCCCGTGCTGCGCGGCGCCTGCCCGGTTTTCGCGCAGATGCAATACTGCGAGGATCTTTATACCGGCGGGCGCCGGGTGCTCGATTTCATTCTTGGTCCGAATGAAGGCAAGCCCTAGCGCCCCTCCTGTAGCACGTTGGCGCCCATGCGCTTTTCCAGGCGGCGGACCAGCCAGGAGACGACGAGGATCAGCACCAGGTACTCGAGGACGAGGACGGTGTAGATCTCCAGCGGGCGGTAGACGGTGACCGAAAGCTCGTTGGCGCGGCGCGTCAGTTCGCCGAGGCCCAGCACGTAGACCAGCGACGACATCTTCAGCATGTAGACGAACTGGTTGCCCATGGCCGGCAGGATGCGGCGGATCGCCTGCGGCAGGATGACGAAGCGCATCTTCTGGAAATAACTGAGGCCGAGGGAGTCGGCGCCGTCGATCTGGCCGCGGTCGATGGACTGGATGCCGCCGCGGAAGATCTCCGCCTCGAAGGCGCTGTCGCAGAGCGCCAGGGCGACAACGCCGGCGACGAAGGGCGTCATGGAGATGCCGAGCAGGATCGGCAGGCCGTAGTAGGTCCACAGCAGCATGACCAGGATCGGAATGGCGCGGAAGGTCTCGACGTAGATGCGGTTGAACCAGCGCAGGCGCTTGTCCTTGGCGAGGCCGGGCAGGGCGACGACGAGTCCGATGACCACTGAGATCAGAATCGACGCGCCGGAGATGGCGATGGTCAGCCAGAAGCCGCTCAAGAGGAAGAAGAAGTTGTCGCGCCCGCGCGGCGTGGTCGGCAGCACCTCGTACCAGCCCCAGCCGCTGCCGCAGCCGGTGAGCAGCAGCGGCACGGCGGCGAGCACGGCCCCGGTGGGTACGGTCCGGGTGGTGAGCCGGCGGGAGGACGATGAGGCCATGAGGTCCGTTCAGGAAAGCAGAGGCGGCGCAGCCCTTGGACCGCGCCGCCTGTTCTTGTGTCGGCCGGGGTGGACCGTCAGTTCAGCGGGATCCACTTTTCGGTCAGGCTGTCGAAGAAGCCCTGGTTCTCCTTGATGCGGATCCAGTGGTTCAGGTAGTTCAGCCAGACCTGGTCGCCCTGCGCGACGAGGAAGGCGATGTCCGCCGGCGCCGCCGGCTCTTCGACCGGCACGATGGTGAGGACGTCGTGCGCCTCGACCAGCTTGGAGGCCTCGACGTTGCTGGTGACCGAGACGTCGGCTCGCCCGGCCAGCACCTCCTGGAAGTCACGCGCCGGCGCCTCGATGGTGCGGACGGTCGCCTTGGGGAAAAGCGTCTTCACCTGCTGCTCCTGGCTGGTGCCGAGGGTGACGGCGACGGTCACACCCTCCTGGTTGATGCTTTCCCAGGAGGTGAAGCGCTCGGCGTTCTTCTTCTGGGTCAGCGGCACGGTGCCCAGGGTGTAGTAGGAATCGGTGAAGCCGACGCTGCGGATGCGCTGGGTGGTGATCGAGGCGCTGGTCGAGATGTCGTACTTGTCGGCGACGATGCCGGGGACCAGGGTCTTCCATTCGGTCGGCACGAACTCGATCTCGACGCCGAGGTCCCTGGCCAGCTCCGTCATCACGTCGATGTCGAAGCCGGCATAGCTGCCGCTCGCCGGGTCCTTCATCGACATGGGGTTCCAGTCGCCGGTGGTGCCGACGCGCAGCTTGCCGGATTCCAGCACCTTGGTCAGCGTCGACTGCTGCGCGGCCGCCGGCGGCGCTCCCACGAAAGCCCACGCCAGGGCGCTTGCCAGCAGCGCCAGCGGAAAAAATCTTACCTGCTTCATCTTGTCGTCCCCTGTTTCGTCAGCCCGGGCGCGCCCGCCGGGGCGCCGTGAACTGCTGCCTTCTTCCCTGCCTATCAAAGCAAGCGCCGCGCCGGGCGGCAAGGAAGTTACCTTTTTTCGCGGTCTGCCTGCGAAGAGCCTTCGCCGCGCCGGTAGCTGAAAGCGGCGTCGAAGCGCGCCGTGACATGAGCGCCGGCGGTGACAGGCGGATAGTGCGTCGGCGCGCCCGCCGGCAGCAGGTCGGCCGGGTCGATGACGGTTTCCGGGTTGGGATCGAAGAACACCGGCAGCGAGAAGCGCGCGTGGCCCGAGGTGTTCACCACCCGGTGCGGCGTCGAGACGAAGCGGTCGTTGGACCAGCGCGCCAGCAGGTCGCCGACGTTGCAGACGAAGGTGCCGGGGATCGGATGGGCCAGCACCCAGGCGCCGCCGCGGCCCTGGACCTGCAGGCCGCCGCTGTCGTCCTGCCACAAGAGGGTGAGGCAGCCGTAGTCGGTGTGCGGGCCGACGCCGAACTGCGCCTGGCCGAGGCCGGGCGGCTGCGGCGGGTAGTAGATCGCCGAGCCGCGCGCCAGCGGGCAGTCGAACCTGTCGGCGAAGAAGTCGCGCGGCAGGTCGAGGGCGAGGGCAAAGGCGCGCATCAGGTCGCGCCCGCAGGCGACGACTTCCTGGTAGTAGCCGTAGAGCGCCGCGCGCAGCTCGGGCAGATCGTCGGGCCAGAGATTGGGCCCGATGAGCGGGCGGTCGGGACGCTGCAGCGGCGAGCCCTCCGGTACCTCGAAGGCCCAGTTGAAGCTCTCCTTCAGGTCCGGCTTCACGTCGTCGCGCATGACGGCGCCGCCCTGGCGCAGGAAGCCGCGGTGCAGCCGGTTCACCGCGACCCGCTGCTTCTCCGCCAGCGGGCGCGCAAAGAAGCGGTGGGCGGCGGCCGCTGCCGCCTGGATCTTCGCCTGCGGCACGCCGTGGCCGGCGATGTAGAAGAAGCCGATCTGCTGCGAGGCGGCAAGCAGGGCCTGACCCACCCCGGCGATGGCGGCGTCGGTGGCATCGCCGCGCGCGGCGGCGATGCCGATGACCGGGATGGCCTCGCGGCCGAGATCGGCGGCGCCGGCGTAGCTCATGCCTCTTCGGCCTTGTAGTAGCCGATGCGGTCGCCCTGGGTGGTGACACCGAGGCCGTTCAGCAGGCGGTTGGAATAGTTGAAGTAGGCGCAGACCTGGTTGACCTCCAGGATCTCGCCGTCCTCGCAGCCGGCGGCTTTCAGCGCGGCGACGTCGGCCTGCTCCATGGCGCCGACCTCGGCGGTCAGTTTCGCGGTGTAGCGCAGCAGCGCCAGTTCCTTGCCATCGAAGATGCGCTCCGGTTCGCCGGCGGCCAGGGCGGCGCGGATCGCCTCGCTGCGCGCCGGGTCCTTCAGCAGGTTGGTCACGTTGGCAAAGTGGTGCTGGAAGCTGTAGGCGCAGTTGTTCACTAGGCTGGTGTAGACGGCGACGGTTTCCAGGAACCAGAACGGCAAGGTGTTGGCGGGATTGTGCAGCACGCCCTTGTAGAGCGCGATGTGGCCGGCGAGGCTCGCCGGCCTGAGACCGTGCACCCGCATGACGTTGTCCACCGTGCCGTGCGGCGTGGTGACCCTGGCGTAGAGCTCCTTCAGTTCACCCTCGGCCTCCTCGGGCGGCACCATGCGGATCCAGGCGGTCATACGGAACTCCGCGGCGGCCGGGCGAAGAGGCGCTGCACCAGGGGCTCGAAGGCTTCCACCGGCAGGGTGTCGTAGTCGGCCGACATGGCGCGCTGGTCGTAGCGCTCGACGAAGTCCGCCGTCCACTGGAAGTGGGGATGGCCGCGCCAGCGTTCGCGGGCGTCGGGGTCGATGTCCGGATCGTGCACCCCGGCCAGGTGGACCTGCTGAAAGACGGCGTGGTGGCGCAGCATCCAGTGGTTCCGCTCCGAGATGTAGTCGGCCAGGAGGGCGGCGGCGAAGTCGCCATGGGTCTCCGGGCAGGCGATGAAGCCGATGTCGTGCAGCAGGGCGACTACCACGGTCTCCTCGTCCTCGCCGGCACGCCGGGCCAAAGTCGCGGCCTGCAGGCAGTGGCGGTAGTTGTTGATCTGGTAGCCGAAAGTGGCGTCGCCGGCCGAGCAGGTCAGCAGCCGCAGCGCCTGGCGGGCCTGCTCGGCGGCATAGTAGGGCCCGCGCTGGCGCCGCAGCAGCGCCCAGTCCGCCGGGCCGAAATCGTCGAGGGCCACCGGCTCGACATAGCCCCAGTCGCCGCGGAGGAGGGGGCTGCGGTTTTCCACCGCGGATGCCGCTGGGGCTTTAGGGGCTCCGGCCCTGCTCTGCGCCATTCCGATCCGGCCCCCTTGAAGTCCCGCATCTCCCTGGAAAGCCAGAGTTTCCGCCACTTTCCGGGGCCTGTCAAACGGCCGGGGCCGGCCCCCTGGCGCCCCCTTGAAAAGCGCCCAGGCAGGTATATTTTAGAATCATTCCAATTGCGAACGATTTGCAATTGCGATATAAGGAAGGGTGGACGGATCGGACGCCCCGAACCAAGGAGACGGAACGTGAGCCTGGATCTGTTAAAGACGGCGAGCTTCGCGGTGCTGCACTTCAGCGTCGGCTTCGGCGTGACCTACGCGCTGACCGGCTCCGTCGCCATCTCGACCGGTGTCGCCCTCATCGAGCCGGCGGTCAACACGGTGGTCTTCTTCTTTCACGAGCGCGCCTGGCAACGTTTCACGGCGCCCAAGGCCCTGATGGTGACCAGGCCTGCTGCTGTGCCCCAGCGCCCTGAGCGGTCTTCCGGGTCCTGGGGTATGGTGCAGGGCGCCTACGCCAAGCCCTCGGAATGACCGCCCGCTAACGCAGACTGCTGAGGTTGGCGATCAGGGCCTCGCGGGTCTGCTCGATCCGGCGGGCGATCTTGTGCGCCATGTCCTCGTCCTCGCTGCAGCAGGCGCCGGCGGCCCGGCCGTATCGCGCGGCACATTCACGCATGGCTTCGATCACCAGGCTTTCGACCACCTTGTCGACGGCTTTGCGCTGCTCTGCCGAGAGATCAGCCCCCACGATCTCGCCGATCTTCTCGACGGCCTGATCCGCCCGTTGCCTCAGTTCCACGTCCCGTCTCCCGCGCTTCGCCACACCGTGTTGCCCAGCGCATAGGAGCTTGCCACAACCCCGCGACGCTGGCGAATCCCGGCCGCCGAGGGCTGTTCAGATTGCCTTGAGCGGCGCGATACCCCGCGCGGCGCCCAGTTCGGCAAAGACTTCCCAGTTGTGGGCGTCGAGGGGTATGCCCTCGGCGCTGCGCCGGCGTTCCACCGCCCATTCGCGGTCGCCCGGCGCCATGACGCGCTCGCCGGGGTGGGCCGGCTGGCCGCGCAGGGCGTCCAGGTATTCGCGCAGCTGTGCCTGGAACAGCCGCTCGTCGATGAAGGTCGCGGGCTTCATGGCCAGGAAGAACTGGCCAAGGCGGCGCGGCTCCGACCACGGCGGCTGGAACATCTCCGGCATCTGGTGGTCGAGGCACATGCCGCTGAGCACGCCCGAGAGGATGGTGACGACGCCGGCCAGGCCGGCGCCCTTGTAGCCGTAGCCGGTGCCGCCGAGGGAGAGCAGCGATTTCGCCGCGTGGGGGTCGCGGGTCATGGTGCCGGTATCGTCGACCACCACGTCCGCCGGCAGTTCCCGGTCCAGGGCGCGGTACTGCAGGATGCGGTTCACCGGGATCGAGCTGGTCGCCATGTCGAGGAGGTAGGGCCGCGCGCCGTCGACCGGCGCGGCAAAGCTGATCGGGTTGGTGCCGTGAAAGCCGTCGCGGCCGTCATGGGGCAGCACCGCCGAGGTGGCGTTGCAGACCGCCAGGCCGATGTAGCCGGCCTCGGCGGCGGCGAGGCTGTAGCAGCCGGCGGCGGCGAAATGCGAGGAGTTGGAAACGCTGACGGCGCCGATGCCCGCGCTCTCGGCCAGCTTCACCGCTTCCTCCATGGCGCGGTAGCCGGCGGCGGTGCCCAGCGCATGGCCGGCATCCAGGCGGCCGACGGCGGCGGCCGACTGCTCGAAACGCATCTCCGGACGGCCCTTCACGCGCCCGCCCTCGAGGACCCGCAGGTAGTGCGGCAGCAGGCGCAGGCCGTGGCTGTCGACCCCGCGCAGGGAGGCGCCGACCAGGGCGCGCACCGTCGAAGTTGTCGAGAAATCGTCGGCCCCGGCGGCGACGAGCACCGCGGCGACGAAGCGCTCCAGGTCCTTTACATCGACGCGCGCCGATGCCGGCTCCGGCGCTTCCGCGTCGGGACCATCGATCTCCGGCGCCTCGCTCACATCACCGCTCCGATCTGCCAGGGAATGAACTCGGCGTCGCCGAAGCCGAGCGCCTCCGACTTCGAAGGGCTGCCGCTGGCCACCTCGAGCACCTTGTCGAAGATCTCCCGGCCCACCTCGGCGACCGTCTTCTCGCCGTCGGCGATGCCGCCGCAGTTGATGTCCATGTCCTCGCTCATGCTGTTGTACATGGCGGAGTTGGTGGCGAGCTTGATGGAGGGCGAGGGCTTGAAGCCGAAGACCGAGCCGCGCCCGGTGGTGAAGCAGACC
>DAIQBR010000042.1:0-14612 GCA_036781105.1 Kiloniellaceae bacterium | reverse complement strand
GGGGCGAGGCCGAGATCGCGGCCAGCCGCAGCTTCGCGCCCGGCTACGCGCCGGCCGCCGCGCCGGTCTTCGACGCCGATCCCCTGAACGTCTTTCTGGTCGTCGAGACCGGCGACCACCACGTCAGCGTTCTGGACGGCGACCGCTTCACGGTGATGGACCGTTTTCCCACGCCCTTTGCCGTGCACGGCGGGCCGAAGTTCACCCCCGACGGCCGCTTCGTCTTCATCATGTCGCGCGACGGCTGGGTGCAGAAGTACGACCTCTGGAGCCTCGCCGAGGTCGGCCGGGTGCGCGCCGGCCTCAACAGCCGCAACATCGCGATCTCCAAGGACGGCCTGCACCTGGCCGTGGCCAACTACCTGCCGCGGACCCTGACGATCCTCTCGACGGCGGATCTCTCGGTCGAACGGATCTTCCAGGTGGTGGCGAAGGACGGCACGGCCTCTCGGGTGTCGGCAGTTTACCAGGCGCCGCAGCGCGACAGCTTCATCCTGGCCCTGAAGGATGCGCCGGAGATCTGGGAGATCGCGACGGATCCGGACGCGGACGCCGTCTATGAAGGCTTGGTGCACAGCTACGAACACGGCATGGTGGAGGCACTGGCGTCGTCTTCCGGCCTCTTCGCGCTGCGCCGCATCGAAGTCGCCGAGCCGATCGACGACTTCTTCTTCACGCCCGACTACCGCAACCTCATCGGCGCCTCGCGTGACGGCGCGCGCGGCGTCGTCGTAAACCTCATCGTCGGCCGTGAGATCGCCGAGCTGCCGCTGCCCGGCCTGCCGCACCTCGGCTCCGGGATCGCGTGGTCCAGGGAGGGCCGCCGCGTCATGGCGACACCGCACCTGCAGGAGCCGCGCCTGACCGTCATCGACATCGAAAGCTGGCAGGTGGTGGACACCATCGAGACCCTGGGCCCCGGCTTCTTCCTGCGCAGCCACGAGAACTCGGCCTACGTCTGGGCCGATGTCTTCTTCGGACCCAACCGCGATGCCATGCACGTCATCGACAAGCAGACGCTGAAGATCGTCAAGACCCTCAGGCCGGTGCCCGGCGCCACCGTGGCCCACGTCGAGTTCGACCGCAGCGGCCGCCATGCTCTGGTCAGCGTCTGGGAGGATGACGGCGCGGTGATCGTCTATGACGCCGCGACGCTGGAGGAAGTCGCCCGCCTGCCGATGCGCAAGCCTTCGGGGAAGTACAATGTCTGGAACAAGATCACGTTTTCCGATGGCACGAGTCACTGAGCGCCGCGCGGCGGGCCCGCGACGGGCTGACTTACGCCCGGCGCTGATCGTGGCGCACGGCTCGCCGTCGTCGCCCGGGCGGCCGGAGCGCGCGATCCGCGCCCTGGCCGAGCGGGTGGGGGCGGAGCTTCCTGGATGGGCGGTGCGCGGGGCCACCTTGGCGGCGCCCGGCGCCCTGGAGGGCGCGCTGGCCGACTTGCCCGCCCGCCCGCCGGTGATCTTTCCTTTCTTCATGTCGGATGGCTGGTTCGTGCGCAGCCGGTTGCCGCAGCGGGTGAGGGCCTGCATCGGCGAGACCGGCACGCAGCTGCGCCCGCTGGGTGTCGCGGCGGCTCTGCACCGGCTCTGCCTCGACTACGCGCGCGATGCCGCCGTCCGGGCGGGCTTCGCCCCGGAAGAGACCGCGGTCCTGCTCGCCGCCCACGGCTCGCCCCATGACCCGCGGGTGCGGCAGGCGGCCGAGGCCGCCGCGCGCTGCCTGGCCGCCGCCGGGGCGTTCCGCGAGCTGCGTGTCGGCTTCATCGACGAGCCGCCCTTTCTGGAAGAGGCGGCGCGGCTGGCCGGCCCCGTCCTCTGCCTGCCGTTCTTCGCGATGCAGGCGGGGCATGTCGAGATCGATCTGCCCAAGGCGCTGCGCGCTGCGGCCTTTCCGGGCCCGCAGCTCGAACCGATCGGCTGCCACCCGGCAGTGGTCGGCATCGTCCGCGATGCCCTGACCGCCGGGGCCGCGGCGGAAGCCGCTCTGCCTGGCGTGACCGGTGCCGTGGCCGGCAGCAGTCGGGCGGCTCTGCGCTGACCCGTAAGGGGCGTAACCGCGCATCGTCCGGCTTCTTGACGAAAGTCAAGTACAAGCGCCGGAAACCTGCCTGAATGGAAGGCGAGCTGTGGGACGATTCCCGGCGGCCGCGTGGCAGACCGGCAGCGGGAAGCGCTTCCGCCATCACTCGGGGAGGACGCGAATGAGCGACACAGAGACATCGGCAGGCGACGGCGGCGAGAGCAAGACGCTGGAGCCGATCCCCGTCATGCAGCGCGTGCTGGACAATCCCTTTCTGCTTCTCTTCCTCGGCATCACGATCCCCGCGGTTCTCTACATCGTCTGGGGCGTGATGGAGGTCGCTTCCATTCCCCTGGCCGACTGACGGCATTTCCAAGCGCGAGGCTGCACCATGGCCGTTACGCCACCGACAAACCGCCTTTGGTGGAAGGAGCCGATCCACGGCATAGAGCTGGGCTGGATCATCATCGCCTTCCTCTGGGGCCTCTTCATGTTCTTCTTCATGATCGCCTGGCATTTCATCGGCGAGCAGAACCTCTCGACTGAGACTTACCGCATCAAGCCCGACCGCTACGTCGAAAAGGTCGAGGCCTTTGCGGAGGAGTACCAGGCCGTCGGCGCCGACGGTCAGCCGCTGGAAGAGGAAGGCGTGCCGGTGGTGCGCCCGCCCGCCGGGGGCGATGCCTACATCGTCGCCCGCCTGTGGGAGTTCTGGCCGATTCTCGAACTGAAGAAGGGCCAGAGCTACCGCATCCATCTGTCGTCGGCCGACTGGCAGCACGGCTTCTCGCTGCAGCCGACCAACATCAACATCTCGGTCCATCCGGGTTACGAGCACGTGGTGACGCTGACCCCGACGGACAGCGGCACCTTCGGCATCATCTGCAATGAATTCTGCGGTATCGGCCATCACACGATGACCGGGCGCATCCGCGTCGTCGAATAGGGGGTGAGGGCATGACCACGATCGAAGAAGGCGCCATGGGAGTACCCGGCGTGGCCGCCACCTATCGCACCTGCCGCTTCACCGGCCTCAGGGTCGAGCGCAGTGCGGAGTTGCTGATCCGGGTCAACGCGGTCGCCGCGGTGGTCTTCCTCGCCCTCGGCGGCCTGATGGGGCTGCTGGTGGCGCTGACGCGCTGGCCGGCGGTGCAGATCCTGGACGCCGAGCTGTTCTATCTGGTGCTGACCGGGCACGGCGCCAACGTGCTGCTGTTCTGGATCATCCTCTTCGAGATCGCGGTGCTCTACTTCGCCTCCGCCGTGGTGCTCGGCGCGCGGCTGGCAACGCCGCGTTTCGCCTGGCTGTCCTTCGTGCTCATGCTGGTCGGCGCGCTGATGGCGAACTACGCGGTGCTGCGCGGCGACTCCTCGGTGATGTTCACCTCCTACCCGCCGATGATGGCCTCGCAGTGGTTCTACCTCTCGCTCATCATCTTCGCGGTCGGCGCGCTGATCGGCGTCATGGTGTTCTTCGGCACCCTGGTGGTGGCCAAGGCGGAGCAGACCTACAACGGCTCGGTGCCGCTGGTCACCTTCGGGGCGATCACCGCCGGCATCATCGCGGTCTTCACCCTGGCTTCCGGCGCCATCATCCTGATCCCGACCTGGCTGTGGTCGGTCGGCCTGGTCTCCGAGATCGACTCGCTGATGTACAAGGTCGTGTGGTGGGGCATGGGGCACTCCTCGCAGCAGATCAACGTCTCGGCCCACGTCGCCATCTGGTACGCCATCGGCGCCATGGTGGTCGGCGCCAAGCCGCTGTCGGAGAAGGTCAGCCGCGGCGCCTTCCTCATGTACATCCTGTTCCTGCAGCTGGCCTCGGCGCACCACCTGCTGGCCGAGCCGGGCATGAGCTCGACCTGGAAGATCGTCAACACCAGCTACATGATGTACCTGGCGGTCATGGGCTCGATGATCCACGGCCTGACGGTGCCGGGCTCGATCGAGGCCGCGCAGCGGCGCAACGGCTACACCCGCGGCATCTTCGAATGGCTGACCAAGGCGCCCTGGGGCAACCCGGCCTTCGCCGGCATGTTCCTCTCGCTGGTGATGTTCGGCTTCATCGGCGGCATCTCCGGCGTGGTGCTCGGCACCGAGCAGCTCAACGTGCTGATGCACAACACCATCTACGTGCCGGGGCATTTCCACGGCACGGTGGTCGCCGGCACCACCCTGGCCTTCATGGCGATGACCTACCTGGTGGTGCCGCTGATCTTCCAGCGCGACATCGTCTGGCCGGGCATGGCGCGCTGGCAGCCCTATGTCTTCGGCGTCGGTGCGGGCGGCATCTCGCTGTTCATGATGGGGGCGGGCACGCTGGGCGTGGCGCGGCGGCACTGGGATATCTCGCTGACCGATGCGGCCCACGCCTTCGAGTTCCCGCCGGGCGCCTACCTGATGATGGGCCTGAACGGTATCTCGGCCATCCTGGCCGCGGTCGGCGGGGTCATGTTCATCGTCATCGTCGTGGCGTCGATCCTGGCCGGCCCGCGGCTCGACCGGCCCGGCGCGAAGATGGTCTTCCCGCTGCACGGCCAGGGCCGCGAGGCGGTGTCGCAGTACGGCAGCGAAGGCACCCTGAAGCTGCCCGGCACCATCGTCCTGGTCGGCATCTTCTTCACCGCCTTCGTGCTCTACTACTTCGTGAACTGGAAGTACCTGTCAGAGCTCTGGCTGTTCCGCTGAGAGAGGAGAGCCTTGCCATGGTCACGGCCCTCAGGCTGACGGTATCGATCCTCAAGCTCAGGATCGGCTCCTTCGTCGCGCTCGGCGCCCTGGTCGGAATCCTGACCGCGGGCGGGACGCTCGGGCCCGTCCAGGCGCTGGTCTTCTGCCTTGCCGTGCTGGGCGCCTCCGGCGCGGCCGGTGCCTTCAACCAGTACCTCGAGCGCGACGGCGACCGCCTGATGGCGCGCACCCGCGGGCGTCCTTTCGCCAGCGGCCTGCTGAAGGCCGGGCCGATCTGGCCGGTGACCTTCACCGCCCTGCTGGCGGCCTCGCTGGTGATGGCCTGGTCGGTCGGCGGCACCCTGGCCAGCGTCCTGGTGTTCTGCGGCGCGGCGACCTACGGGCTGGTGTACACCGTCTGGCTGAAGAAGCGGACGGTGTGGAACGTTGTCATCGGCGGGGCGGCCGGCAGCTTCGCCGTGCTCGCCGGCGCCGCCGCGGCCGCGCCGATGGTGGGTCCGCCGCTGGGCGCGGTGCCGGTGATCCTGGCGACGGTGCTGTTCCTCTGGACCCAGCCGCACTTCTGGAGCCTGGCCGCCGCGCGCTGCGACGACTACCGCCAGGCCGGCGTGCCGATGCTGCCGGCGGTCACCGAGCCCGCGTTCTGGGGGCCGACCATCTTCAGCCATGTCGCCTGCCTGGTGGCGCTGTCCTTCCTGCCGCTGCTGTTCGGCATGGGCGTGGTCTACGGCCTCTTCGCGGCGGCCGGCGGCTTGCCCTTCCTGCGGGCAAGCTGGCGGCTGATGCGCGATCCCGGCCGGCAGGCGGCGATGGCGTGCTTCCGGGCCTCGCTCCTGCAGTTCGCCCTGCTCTCGCTCGGGGTGATCCTGGACGAGGCGGTGAGATGGGCGCTCTGACGAAAGCCCTGTTGCTGCTGGCGATCGCCCTGGGCGGCCTTCTGGCGACCTCCGTGCTGCAGGCCAGGGCCGCCGAGGGGCCGCTCGACCCCAAGGCCGCCTACGAGTTCAGCCAGGCCGCCCTGGGGCGCAGCCTCGGCAGCTACCGGCTGACCGACCACCAGGGCGCACCGCTGCTGCTGGACGAGCTGCGCGGGCGCCCGCTGGTGATCTCGCTGGTGTTCACCAGCTGCGCCACGGTCTGTCCGATCTCGACCGATCACCTGCGTGACGCCGTCGTCGAGGCGCGCCGCGCCCTGGGCGACGGGCGCTTCGCGGTGCTCACCTTCGGCTTCGACGCCAGCCGCGACCGGCCGGCGCAGCTCAGCGCCTTCGCCAACACCCACAGCCTGGACGGCGTCGACGACTGGTACATCGCCAGCGCCGACCCGGGGACCACCACGGCGCTGCTGCGCGATCTCGGGTTCAGCTACCGCGCCGCGGCCGGCGGCTTCGACCACGTTACCCAAACCACCATTGTGGACGCCAGCGGGCGCGTCTATCGCCATGTCTACGGGGAGACCTTCCCGCTGCCGGTCTTCATGGAGCCGCTGAAGGACCTGGTGCTGGGCTCCGTCACCCGCTCGGCCGCACCGGCGGATCTCTGGGACCGGGTCGCCTTCCTCTGCACGGTCTACAACCCGCTGACCGGCGCCTACCGCTTCGACTACGGCATCTTCTTCGGCATCTTCTTCGGCGGGCTGTCGCTGCTGATCACCGGCTTCATTATTTTCCGCCTCTGGCTGGGCAACCGCCGCGCCATGAAGAACCGGCCCGGGCGCGCGACGTAATGACGGATCTGCGTGCACCTCTGCGGCGCGGCTTCGACCGCGCCGAGCGCGGGCTCGACCGCCTCTTCGGCCCGGACTGGAATCCCCTGAGCAACCTGGGACCGCTCGGCTGGTTCCTGTTCTGGATCGTCGCCGGCACCGGCGTCTACCTCTTCATCTTCTTCGATACCGGCGTGGTGGACGCCTACCTCTCGGTCGAGTGGCTGACCAACGATCACTGGTACCATGCCGGCGTGGCGCGCAGCCTGCACCGCTACGCCTCGGACTTCATGGTGCTGGTGATGCTGGTGCACCTGGTCCGCGAGTTCGCCCTGGACCGCTACCGCGGCAAGCGCTGGTTCTCCTGGGTCACCGGGGTGCCGGTGCTGTGGTTCGTCTACATCTCCGGCATCACCGGCTACTGGCTGGTGTGGGACCAGCTGGCCCAGTACGTCGCGCTGACCTCCACTGAGCTGCTGGACGCCTTGCCGATCTTCGGCGAGCCCATCGCGCGCAATTTCCTGACGGTCGAGAGTCTCTCCAGCCGCTTCTTCACGCTGATGGTGTTCCTGCACATCGCCATCCCGCTGCTGCTGCTGCTGGTGATGTGGATCCACATCCAGCGCATCGCGCAGGCGCGCACGCGGCCGCCGCGGGGCCTCGTGATCGTCACCCTGGGCGCGCTGGTCGCCGCCTCCTTCGTGCTGCCGGCGACCTCGCAGGCGCCCGCCGACCTGGCGCGGGTGCCCGACAGCGTCGGCATCGACTGGCTGCTGCTGCCGCTCTACCCGGTCATCGAGGTGACGCCGCCGGGCGTGATCTGGGCCGGCGTGCTGGTCTTCACCCTGCTGATGGTCGGCCTGCCCTGGTTGCCGCCGCGCCGCGAGGCCGCCGCGGCCGCGGTGGCGCTAGACCACTGCAACGGCTGCGCGCGCTGCGTCGCCGACTGCCCCTACACCGCGATCACCCTGGCGCCGCGCAGCGACGGCCAGCCCTTCCCGCACGAGGTGGAGGTGAACGCCGACCGCTGCGTCGCCTGCGGCATCTGCATGGGGGCCTGCCCGTCCTCGACGCCGTTCCGGCGCAGCGAGCGCCTGGTCACCGGCATCGACCTGCCGGGCTTTCCCCTGGCCGAGTTGCGCGCGGAGATCATCGCCGCCGCCGCGGATCTGACGGGCGAGGGCAGGGTGCTCACGCTCGCCTGCCGCCACAGCGCGGCCGGCGCGCCCGCGAAAGGCCCAGAGGAGAAAGGGAGGGTCGTGCTGCCCTGCGTCGCCATGGCGCCGCCCTCGCTGCTCGACTTCATCATCAGCCGCGGCCTGGCCGAGGGCGTCTGCATCGCCGGCTGTGCCGAGCGCGAGTGCTGGAACCGCCTGGGCGGCGAGTGGCAGCGCCAGCGCATGGCCCGCACCCGCGATCCCTATCTGCGCGAAAGGGTGCCGCGCGAGCGCCTGCTGACGCTCTGGGCCGGCGTCACCGAGCGCGCGCGGCTGGAGCGCGAGAGGGCGGCCTTCGCCGCGCGCCTCGCCGCCCTGCCGCCCTACGACAAGGTGCGGCCCCTGGCAGCGGAAGAGGCGGCCCCGCCGCGCGCCGCCGAAGCGCTGGAGGATGTCGGGCGATGAAGGGCCGCCTGCATCACCTGCTGCTGGGCGGCGCCTTCATGCTGGCGGTCAGTCTCGGGCTTGCCGTGCTCTCGGCCTGGCCGGCCTGGCGCAGCCTGCCCGCGGACACCGCGCTGCTGCGGCTCAGCTTCACCCACGGCGGCGACCGCAGCGCCACCTGCCGCGACCGCACGCCGGAGGAACTGGCCGCGCTGCCCGCCAACATGCGCGCCAAGCAGGTCTGCGCCCGTCGCCGGCCGCCGGTCTATGTCGAACTGGAAATCGACGGCGCGACGGTCTTTGCCGAGGAACTGCCGCCGCGCGGGCTGGCCGGCAGCGGCCCCTCGCAGGTCTACCAGCGCTTCCCGCTGCCGGCGGGCGAGCACGACATCGCCGTGCGCCTGCGCGACCGTCCCGACACCGAGGGCTTCGACTACGCCGCCGAGACCCGGGTGACCCTGGCGCCGGCGCAGAGCTTCGTCATCGACTTCCGCTCCGAGGCGGGCGGCTTCGTCTTCCAATAGGCAGGGGGAAGGCAGGAAACACCATGGCTCCGATCGAATGGAAACCCGAATACAGCGTCGGCGACCCGGCGGTGGACCATGAGCACCGCCAGCTCATCGATCTGGTGAACCGCACCGCGGGCGCCATCCTGGACCGCCGCCCCGACAGCGATATCGAGCGCGGCTTCGGCGACCTGCTGCGGGCCATCTCGGCCCACTTCGCCCTGGAGGAGCGCGAGATGCGCGAGGCCCACTACGACCGCCTCGGCGAGCACAAGACCGACCACGAGCGCCTGCTCGACGAACTGCGCGACCTGATGGACAGCGCCGCCGAGGCGCCGGAGGAATCGGCCGAGCGCCTGGTCAGCGCTCTGGAAGCCTGGTTCGCCAACCACTTCCGCGTCCATGACTCCCGCCTGCATAAGAAGCTGGGGGTGGGGCGGCACGGGTGACCATCGGGTGCATTGCGGCAGTTGGTGGCGGCCTCAACGCCCGTTGGGGAAAATTCGAAGGTAGTGCAGGGCGCATGAACCTATACCAGTAGATTTGTTTACAGCGCTACCGGCTCATGCTCGACTGTGGCGTCTCTGCTCAGGGGAGGGTTTTTGCTTTGCGATACGTTCTTTTAGCTGTCGCCGCTGCGATATTGAGCTTCAGCGCTGGCCAAAGCGTCGCGAGAGTTGAAGTGATGCCAGCATACCAGCTCGACCTGGCCGAGCATGGTGGTGGATGCAGAAAGAGTTCACCCCCGGGCCAGTGCTGTCACATGGATCGCAAGGCTGGTGTGGTGCACTGCCACTAAGTGGCAGGCAGACATGTTGACGAGAGCGAAAGTGGCCTGATGTCTAATGTGAGCATCGAAGGATCGGTGGGGCAGCTAGTGACTGCAGAAGCCGTCATTTGGTATTAGGAATCGCTTTCGCCCTCTCGCCGGTGGTCCTCTCGCCTGAAAGCATCGTTGAAGGAAGCGGCAAGAATGCCGGTGGGAAGGGCGACCACACCCACGGCGGCAATGGCAAAGATCACTGCGAAGATCTTTCCTAGGACGGTTTGAGGGAAGGCTCCACCATATCCCACTTTGGAAACGGTTGCGGCCCCCCACCACAGGGCGCGCGGGATGCTGCCGAAGCTCTCCGGATTATAGTCTCTTTCCGTATAGTGCAGAAAGGTTGCGGCCAGCAGCATTACAACGAATGCGGCCGCCAGACTCATCAGCAATTCATAGCGGCGGCGGAAGAGAGCCGTTCCGATGTTCCGCAGGGCAGTCGAGTATCTGCCGAGCTTGGCCAAAGTCAGCAACCTGAGAAGCCGAACGATCCGCAGGAGAAATGCATCGTTCAGGCTGGCAGTCATCAGGAACGGTAGGAGTGCGAGCAGGTCTATCAGGGCCGTTGGGGAGACTACGTAACGCAGGCGCCCCACCAGCCCTCGATACTGTTCGTTTTCTCCGGCAGCGTAGAGCCGAAGCATGTATTCCACGAGGAAGATGATACCGAAGCAGGTGTCGGCGAGCTCGAGCGCTAGGCCAGCTCGATCCTTAAGCGATGGTTCTGTTCCGAGTACGGTGCAAGCAACTGCCAGGACAATTGCTGCGGCGACAAATTTGTTGGTGGGAGATAGCCCCCGTTTTGGCCAAGCGGTCGGGTCAAGCTGATGATGCAGAAATCGGCGCGTGGTCAGAGCCAATTCCACAACTGCCCTCCCTTGGCTGATGTGGTCATCTTCGCGCCTCTCTGTCTGCTCCCCCGATGGTGCGTCCTGGCGCCGGTAGGAGGCTGCAGTCGGCTCGGTGCTTCCCGCGGTCGACCTTGGGTGACCCCTGAAGACGTTGGGTGCAGTCGCCTAGCGCCTGCAGGGCCTCGCCGTCGCTGTGATAGTGCTTGCAGTAGGTGGGCGTGGCCAAAGCCGCGACTAGGGGCCCGAGCGACGTCTGGTAAAGCCGTCTGTTTGCGCGGCGAAGCCTTGGGATGGAACCTCTTCCTCATCGGCAGCTCAGCTGAGTGATCTTGAAGAGTCTATTTCGACCTTTGCTTGTACACGGCTGATCAGATTGTGGGAAGAGGATGAAGTTCGACGCAATCGCGGTGGCCAGAAACGAGCCGAGACCCGAGCCATGCCGAAGCATTTCCGAAGTGAGGCGGCTTCTAACCCGCCAACCGCAGTTCCTGCTCTTCGCGCACTCGCTCCCACCCCCGCGTGCCCTGCCAGCAGGCTTCGGACCAGAAGGACTCGCTGTCGTCCAGCAGTTCGGCGAAAAGCGACTGGGCATCGGCGTGGGGTGTCTCGATGCGCACTTCCACGTCGCCGTCTTCGAAGCTCACGCGGTCACCGAACTTGCGCGCGATGTGCTGCATCTTCGCGTTCTCCGGCAGGCAGAGCAGGAAGAGGCTGCGGAAGCCGCGGTTGCGGGCGACGCGCAGGGCGCGCTCCAGCAGGCGCGTGCCGAGGCCCTGGTTCTGCCAGGCGCGCTCGACGGTGAGCGACAGCTCGCCCATGCGCGATCCCGGCTTGCCGCTGCGCAGTTCGGCGACGCCGCGCAGCACGCCGTCTTCGAAGGCGCCGATGACCCAGGTTTGCGGCCAGCGCAGGGCGGCGACGTAATCGAGGATCAGTTGCGGCGAGACCACATGTCCGAAGCGCAGGCGGCGGTCGTCGTCGTCCATGCGCAGCAGGTGCGCTCTCAGCTCGCCCAGCTCGTGGGCGAGCAGCTTGCGGAGGATCAGCATTGTCGGTTTCCGATGCGGCGCCAGCCGTCCCCCTCCCGGTCTGCCTGACCGGGAGCAGGGAAGGGGGTGCGGCTGCCTGGTTGTGTGCCGTGCGGCTTTAGGCCCGGTGCGGCACGGCGCCGTCGCCCGAGGGATGACGCTGGAAGACGGCCCTGATGCGGGTGGCGCAGCCGCGGAAGAAGGCCGCGACGGCCTCGGCCTGCAAGCGCTTGCCCTCGGCGATGTGGCGCTCGATGGTCTCGCTGGTGATGGTCTCGTCGTTGACGAGGATGCCGGCGGTGCCGGCGGGATGCCCCTTTGCGGGGTGCTGGCTGTGGTGCTGCATGGCGAAACGTCCTTCTTGATGTTTCATTGCGAGCACCTCCCTAAACTTTCCGCACTTTTGCAGTGCGTGATTAAGATTTAGTGAGATTCGAATGGCTTGCAAGTGAAATGCTGCGCTGCAACAAAGCCATGACCAATCCGCATGGCTTACTGGGCGTTGCGGGGTGAAGTCGTTCGCAGACTCATGGAATGATCGCCGCCGGGGCCGTTTGACGCTTCCGAAAGGCTTGGCCGCTAGGCTCGCGGCCATGCGAGTCCCCGCCCTCCTTGCGATCTGCGTGACGCTGCTGGTTTTGGCTGCCGGAGAGATCCGGGCCGCCGAGCCGGCGCCGCTGCCGATCGGCCCGGAGCGCACCCGGGTGCGCGGCCTGCCGCCGCTGCCCCAGGGCCGGCCGCGCCCGGTGAACCCGCTGCCCACCTCCCGCGTGCTGCTGGAAGACGAAGACCCCATCGCGCGCTTCGACCTCGACCGTTCGCTGACCAGGCAGTGCCGCGCCGGGCGCTTCCGCCAGCAGCGCGAGCACCTCTTCGTGGTGCGCCTGGGCGGCATCCTCTACGGCGCGGTGATCGGCGGCGCCTGGGGGCTCTACGATCCGCAGGGCCTGGCGGTGCCGGACCTGGTTTATGCCCTGAGATATCAGGACACCGGGCGCTGCGAGGTCTACGTGGTGCGCCATCTCGGCCCGGCGTGAGCCCCGCCGACCCCCGCCTGGGGCATTTATTGGCTTAAATCCGCGACTTAACGCAATGCTAAGCAGGGCTTTCTAAGCTGGGCATTCGAGTTTTTCCAGACCGCGAGCTTGCAATGACCATGGCCGCCCCAACCAGAAACGCAGTGCCCCGCAAGGCTGCCGACGCCCTGCGCCGCGTGCTGCGGCGCCGGCTGGGTGCCAACTGGCTCGTCCTGCCGCTCGCGCTGCCGCTGTTCCTCGCCCTCGGGCTGGCGACCGGCACGGCGATCAATCTCGGCCTGTCCGGCGACTGGATGGGGCGCCAGGACACCGGCCGCCTCGCCGCCGCCGAAGCGGAAGGCCGGCTCGCCGAGGGCCCGACCGGCGTTCAGGCCTGCGGGCGCATCCGGAACATCGTGCAAACCGCCTGCGGTCTGCGCCAGTACGACCACGACAGCGCCGGCATCCGCCAGTGCGTTTCCCACGAACTGAAGTACACCATGTGGAGCGCCTACGGCTGCCGCTGAGGCGGCTCCGGCCCCGGCTCGGGTGCGCCTGCCGTCCGTTCTTCCATCGGCTGATGTGAATGCGAAAGGGCCGCCCGGAGGGCGGCCCTTTCATCGTCTTGCGTTACGCCGCTTCAGGCAGGGCGTTGCTCAGTGCAGCGCCGGACCCGCGCTGGGCACCGCCATGCCGCTGACGGCGGTATAGTTCAGCCCGTGAGTCGTCGCCATGAAGGCACGCTCCTGCTGCTGAATGTGGAGCGCATGCAGCTCCCGGCCCAGGCTCTGGACCAGCACAGTCTTCCAGGACAGCAGCCGCGCGCCGCGCGCGACCAGTGCCCGCTTCTTCGGGGCCGGAGCCGCGGCCGCATCCTGCAGCCCGCATCCTGCCACTATCGTTGTCGTTGTACCCATCAGTCTCAGTCTCCCATCGCACCACTGGGCCCATCTCAACACTGGGATGGATTTTCCCGCTTCGCATGAGGATGAGAGTAAGTAACAGACCTTACCTGGGCGTTAAGACCAAGTGGGTTGGATGACAAAAACCCTGCGAACACAGCCTTGTCACAGGCGAGCACAAGTTAACGGGAATAGAGGCAAGAAATTGTCTAAAATACTTTCTATTGCCGGCGAGTTGAATACGGCTGCGTGTCGTTCTGCCGGGCAGGCCGGATGGGGCGGCTGGCCGGAGGGGCGGGCGGTAGCCCTGGGGCGGGCACAAGCAGACCGTTACGAGAGGCCGGGGCCTTCGATCAGGCTGGTGAGGCCCCAGAGGGCGAAGTAGATGAAAAGGATCACACGTACGAGCATCTTGCTGGACCTTGGTGGACTACTTGTCACCAGACTAGGGTCGCACAGAGCCCCTTAAGAATGAGTTTTCCCACAAAGTTTTTCTACTTTTCGGGAACTTGCCGCGATACTTGACCGGTTCCGCGGCCGGCCACTTGTCACGCAAATCTCTCAAATGTTTAGAAGGCCTTAGCCTTCCTTTAAGTACCCGGCTCTATGCTTGCAGGTGGTGGATAGGGCGAAGCGCCCCCTGGCATAAGAGGGGCGACCGCATGCCACCTTCCAGGCAGGGGGACCCCGGTAGTTACAGGCGTAATTACAGGGGCGTCCGGCCCGGCCCAGAATCGATGCGGAGTATCAGGTATGATGACAGGAGCAATCGGCCGCCTGCTGCGCTTCGCAGCGGTGCTGGCCCTGGCGGGCGTGACGGTAGGCTGCGCCTCCTCGCAAGGTCCCCAGACGGGCATGACGGCCCCCGCGGGCTACGGCAAGGACACGACGAGCCGCGCCGAACGGCTGGTGCAGTATTGTGACCGCCTGGTTGAGAAGGGCGAACTGGTCACCGCCCTCGGGCTCTGCGCCCGGGCGCACGAGGTGAACCCGGACGATCCGGAGCCCCTCATGAAGGTGGCCGCGATCCTCAAAATGATGAACCGGCGCGAGGCGGCTGCCGAGACCTATGGTGCCCTGCTGGAGCGCCACCCGGGCCACCAGGAGGCCCGCTACAACCTCGGCAAGGTCTACATGGAGAGCGGCCAGAGCGCGCTGGCATCGATCCAGTTCAACCACGCCATGCGCAGCAATCCGGAGGACCCGCGGACCTACAACGCCCTCGGCATCCTGCGTGACCAGGAAGGCGAGCACGAGGCCGCGCAAGGCCTCTACCGCCTGGCGCTGGAGCGCGACCCGGACAACACCTCGGTGCGCAACAACCTGGGCCTCTCGCTGGCCCTGGACGGCAAGCGCGACGAGGCCATCGACGTGCTGGCCGAGCTGGCGGTGGATCCCGCCGCGAACCAGACCATGCTGCGCAACCTGGAAGCCGCCTACGCGGCCCGCGCCGTGCCGCAGGGT
>DAIQBR010000041.1:6064-14724 GCA_036781105.1 Kiloniellaceae bacterium | reverse complement strand
GATTTCGCAGGGCCGCAGGGTTGCTGACGGCCGCGCTGCTGTTTGGGCTGGGGAGCGCCTGCGCACCCGTCGAAATAGACATTACGCCGCCCTCGCTCCTGATCGACGAGACCTACATCCCGTCAACCCTGCCGCGCGGGGACTACCGACTGACCAACGGGCAGGGTGAGACCCTCATGGAGGTCAACAGCCTGCGGCCCGAGCAGGAGCATACCGCGACCTTTCCCCTCGAAAAGCTCGACGGCCCCATCAGCATCGCTGCCCTGAAAGACGGCAAAGAGATCTACCGCCAGACCGTTACCCATACACCAGGCAAACGGATCCAACTGCATTGGGATATTGTGGCGGAGCGCTTTCTGGTGATCGAGGACCCCGAGCCACCGCGCACGCGCTCCACCACCCGCGACGGCGGCGGCGGCGGCAAGGACTGAGGGCGCGGCCCGGCAGACTTACTGCGCCGGCGCCTCGGCAGGCCTCGCCGCCGCTGCGCGGTCGGCGCGGGCCGCCTCGGCCTTGGCGACCAGCTCGCGGCGTTTCTCGCGGCGCTGCGCCACCTCGATCGCCACGGCGCCGACCAGCGTCACGCCGATGATCAGCACCGCCAGGGCGGCGAGGTCCGGCTGCGTGCCCATGCGCACCTTGCCGGCCAGCACGGTGGTCAGCGTGCTCTCCGCCTGGATCGTGAAGACCGTCGTGTTGTAGTTCTCGAAGGAGGTCAGGAAGGCCAGGCCCATGGCCGAGAAGATCGCCGGGCGCATGAAGGGGATGAGGACCTTCCAGAACACCTGCACGTGGGTCGCGCCGAGGTCGAGGGCGGCTTCCTCCTGGGTGCGGTCGAAGCGCTGCAGGCGGGCCAGGAAGACCAGCATGGTGTAGGCCGAGATAAAGGTCGACTGGCCGATGATGGTGAGGAACATACCGCTGTAGTAGAAGCTCTCGTAGTCGGCATCGACGATGGTGCCGAGGCGGTCCCAGAACACCAGGGTGGAGATGCCGAGGATGACGCCCGGCATCAGCACCGGCGAGACCACGATGGTGTAGTAGACCGTCTGCAGGCGCTTGTGCACCTGGGTCATGACGATGGCGGCGGCAAGGCCGATCGGCACCGAGAGCGCCATGACGCCGATCCCGATCCAGATCGAGTTCACGATGCCCTCCATCATCAGGGCGTCGCGGAACAGCGCCGGGAACCAGCGTGTCGTGAAGCCCTCCCAGGGCACCACCTGAGGGAAGTCCACGTCGTTGAAGGCTGCCATGCTCATCATGATGAGCGGCGCGAAGAGGAACATGAAGAACAGCAGGATGTAGAAGCCCAGCAGGAGGGACTGGATCGACCGCGAACTCATCGGGCGATCTCCCCCAGGCTGACCTTGAAGATCTTCATCACCGCGAGCACGAAGACGATGCAGGCGAGCAGCAGCACGATGGCGTAGGCCGCGCCCTGCGGCCAGTTGCCGCCGGTGTTGAACCAGCGGTAGATGATCTGGGTGAACCACAGGCTGGACGGCCCGCCGAGGATCTGCGGCGCGGCGAGGGCGCCGGCCGAGAGCATGAAGACCAGGGTGCAGCCCGAGGCGATGCCCGGCTTGGCGTGCGGCATGACCACGCGCCAGTGGATGCGCCACCAGGGCGAGCCGAGATCGCGCGCCGCCTCGACCTGGTTGTGGTCCAGGCTCTCGATGGCGTTGTAGAGCGGGAACACCATGAGCAGGATGTAGGCGTAGGAAAGACCGGCATAGAGCGCCACGTCGGCGCGCATGAAGTCGATCGGCTGGTCGATGATGCCCAAGGTCTGCAGGAAGGCGTTGATCACGCCGGAGGTGCCGAAGAGGATGCGGAAGGAAAAGGCGCGCAGGATCTCGTTGACCCAGAACGGCAGGATCAGCAGCAGGATCATCGATCGCGCGTAGCCGCCCTTGGCGACCTGGGCGATGTAGTAGGCGATGGGATAGCAGAGCGCGAAGTCCAGCAGCGTCACGAAAACCGAAGCGATGATGGTGCGCAGGAAGACTTCGAGGTGGAGGTAGTTGAAGGCGTCCGAGGAACCCGGACTGCCGAACACCAGGTAGCGGTAGTTGGCCAGGGTGTAGACGTCCTCCGGCCCGCCGATCTTGGCCGGCGGTAGGTTGTCGCGGAAGGAGTAGTCCAGCATGTAGGCCTGCGGCAGGACGATCATGATGACCACCCAGAAGACCACCGCGCCGATCAGGTAGCTGGAGATCACGACGCCGTTGCGCTGGAAGAAGCCGGTCATCGCCCTGCCTCCTTGCGCAGTCGCAGGCTACTCATCGGCCACCTCGCCGACCGGCAGCACCACCGCGCGCTTCGCCATGAAGCCGACCTTCGCCGTTTCGCCCTGGCGGAACTCCGGCAGGCTGCCGGAATTGGTCATCGACATGACGATGTCCTTGGCGCCTTCGCCGCGCAGGAAGACGGAGAAGAACTGGCCTTCGAACTCGCTGTGCAGCACCTCGCTCTCGATCACGTTCTCCGGCGCCGCCTCGCCGTTCACCAGTCCGAGCGATTCCGGCCGCACGAAGAGCATCGCCCGGCTGCCGGCCTGCAGGCCGCGCAGGTTGCGCCCGCGTAAGGCGCCGAAGGGCGTGTCGACCACGGCGTGCTCGCCGTCGGTGCCGACCACCTTGCCGGTGAAGGGATTGTTCTCGCCGACGAAGGAGGCGACGAAGGCGGTCTGCGAATTCTCGTAGACCTCGGTGCCGGTGCCGACCTGCTGGATGACGCCCTGGCTCATGACCGCGATGCGGTCTGACATGGTCAGCGCCTCGCCCTGGTCGTGGGTGATGTAGATGAAGGTGATGCCGACGCGCTGCTGGATGGCGCGCAACTCCGTGCGCATGTGCTGGCGCAGCTTCAGGTCAAGCGCCGACAGCGGTTCGTCGAGCAGCAGGACTTCCGGCTCCACCGCCAGGGCGCGGGCGATGGCGACGCGCTGCTTCTGGCCGCCGGACAGCTCGGCGACCTTCTTGTGGCCCTGGCCGTCCAGCGCGATCAGCTCCAGCAACTCGTCGGCGCGCTTGCGCCGCTCGGCCTTGCCGACGCCGCGCACCTCCAGGCCGAAGGCGATGTTGTCGGCGACCGACATCAGCGGGAAGAGCGCGAGGTTCTGGAAGATCAGCGCCGTCGGGCGCTTGTTCGGGCCGATGCCCTTCATGTTCTGGCCGCCGATGCGCACTTCGCCCTCGGTCGGCTCCAGGAATCCGGAGATGGCGCGCAGGATCGTCGTCTTGCCGCAGCCCGAGGGGCCGAGGAAGCTGAAGAACTCGCCCTCCTGGATTTTCAGATTGGCGTCCTGGACCGCCGTGAACTCGCCGAAGCGAATGGTTACGTGATCGAGCTCTACATCAGCGCTCATATCCGCCAGCCCCCTGTATCGTCCGGCCGCCGCTGCCACGCTGCGGCCGGCTCACCCGCCTGTCTCTCGTTGTCGCGTCTCTTGGCGGACGCTCCCCCGACTTGCCTCAGCGGAAGCGGGTCCCGGCCGCGAAGCCGGGACCCGTTCCCTTCAGGTCCTCAGACCAGATCCCACCGGGATCAGGCCGCGACGAACTTGTCGCTGTATTCGGCCCGGATCTCCGTGTACCAGGGCTGTGACGGCGGCCACCACCACAGGCGGTCGAGGGCGTCGCCCGGATAGGCCTCGCTGAAGGCCTTCTTGCTGTCGGCGGAGAGATGGTTCTCGGCGCCGATGGCAACCGGGTTGTAGCCGGTCTCGTTGGCGATCAGGCCGTTCACCTCGGGGTCGTAGACGTAGTTGATGTACTCGTAGACCTCGTCGATGTTCTCGGCGCCGATCGGCATGGACAGACCGTCGAGCCAGGTGAGGGCACCTTCCTGCGGCGCCATGTAGGTCACCGGCTTGCCTTCCTTCTTCAGGCGCAGCGGCGGGCCGTCCCAGGTCTGTCCCAGCACCACGTCGTTCTGCATGAAGCCGTTGATCTGCGCGTCGGCGTCGTTCCAGAACTGCTTGACCCAGGGCTTGTGCTCGACGGCGAACTTGGTGATCGCGTCCCAGATGCGCCGCATGTTCTCTTCGTCCTTGTAGGCGTCGAGCATGCGGTTGGACGGCAGCTGGCCGCTGGCATCCAGGTACAGACCGATACCCAGCATCATGGAGTGCGGCCGGCCCTGGATCTTGCCCTTCATCTCGTCGGCCCACATGTCGCCGTAGGACAGATCCTCGTAAGTGCTCTGCCACTTGTCGGTGCGCCAGGCCAGGGCCTCGGTGCCCCAGTGGTAGGGCAGGTGGTGGTTGCCGCCGTCCCAGGTCCAGCCGTCGGTCGACCCCTTCAGCAGACCCGGCACCACCTTGGCGGTGTCGACGCGGTTCATGTCGAAGGGCTGCAGCAGGCCCAGGGGCTGCCATTCGCCGGCGCGGTCGACGGTCGGGCCGACCAGGTCGAAGCCGCGGCCCTTGGTGGCCCGCATCTTGTTCAGCAGTTCCTCGTTGGAACCGTAGGGGGTGTGCTTGATGACGATACCGGTCTTCTTCTCAAAGCCCTGCAGGAAGGATTCCGGCAGGTAGTCCGACCAGTTCATGACCTTCAACTCGCCTGAGGAGGCGAGCACGCGGCTGTTCACGATGGCGGGCGCAACAGCAACGATGGCACCGCCGGCAGCAGCCTGCTTCAGCAGATTGCGGCGCGTGAAGCTCTGCACCGCGCGGTGCGTCCTCTCGCTCGGTGTTAGCTTTCCAGTCCTTTTCACGCTAGTTCTCCCCACGACGTTGACGTGTTTCGAGGGGTCGGCCGATGCCGCCCCTTTCGCGGTAGCTTGGTTTTTCTCTGCAGGCGGTTGAGCCGGCAGGTGAATCTGGCTACGGCTTGGAAAGCAAGTCAAGGCCAACTCCGGACGGTGGATGGTGCCAGAAGTGCACGAACGGGGAACTCCACGGCAATATCTCGGCGCGCTTTTCGCCAGCGTCCTCCTGGCTTCCGCGAGCGTGGCGTCGGCGCAGGAAGAACGCGGCGTGAGCCGCGTGGTCTATGAATTTGCTGTTACAAGCTATTGCGGCACCCTGGATGAGGCGGTGACGGCGGGCTATCACGCCGAAATCGAAGCGGTGACGCGGCGCAGCGGACTCGATTCCGAAACAGTGCGGCGCCAGCGCATCCAGGGCTGGATCGATGCCGAGGCGGAGTGGCGCAACCGCGGCCTCGGCGGCCACCGGGCCTGGTGCGCCGCCGAAGGCGTGGCGGCCGCCCGCCACTTCCAGGCGATTGCTCACGGGCGGCGGCAACCTTAGAACCGCAGCGCCACAGCCAGGGGGAGGGGGCTTGAGGGCGCCGGGACGGCCTCCTAAGCTGGCCCGGTGCTGCCCGGTCGGCGGGCGCGCGGGGGAGCGGTTCACAAATGCGCGATTTTATCTTTCCGGTGCGCCACGACAGCGAGTTGGGCCTGCAGGCCCAGCTGCGCCGCCAGCTGATCGACGCCATCCTCGACGGCCGGCTGTCCGGCAGCGATCCCCTGCCGTCGTGCCGCCGTCTCGCCCATTCCCTGGGGGTGTCGCGCAACACCGTGGTGCTGGCCTACCAGGCGCTGGCCGACGAGGGCCTGCTGATCTCGCGCGAGCGCATTGGCTATTTCGTGAACACCGACATGGTGTTCCAGCAGATCGGCGCCCCCGCCGCGGGGCCGGCCGGCCTGCCGGATCTCGACGGCGGCCCGGAGGTCGACTGGTTCGCCCGCCTGCAGCTGCGGCCCTCCGAGCAGCAGCATCTGACCAAGCCGCGCAACTGGCGGCGCTATCCCTATCCCTTCATCTACGGCCAGCCCGACCCCAAGCTGTTCCCGGTCTCGACCTGGCGCATGTGCTCGCGCCAGGCATTGGGCGTGGAGGCGATCCAGACCTGGACCGAGGACAACTTCAACGACGACGACCCGCGGCTGATCGAGGAGATCCGCACCCGCGTTTTGCCGCGCCGCGGCATCAAGGCGCAGCCCGGCGAGATCCTGGTGACCCTGGGGGCGCAGAACGCGCTCTACCTCATCGCCGAACTGCTGGCCGGGCCGGGCAGGGTGCTGGGGGTCGAGAACCCCGGCTACGTCGACGTGCGCAACATCTTCAGCCTGCAGGGCACCGAATTGCGGCCGATCCCGGTCGACGGCGACGGCATGGTGGTGGACGAGCGCCTGGACGGCTGCGCCTGCGTCTACGTGACGCCCAGCCACCAGTCGCCGACCACGGTGACCCTGCCGCTGGAACGCCGCATGGCCCTGCTGGAGCGGGCTCAGAAGTCCGACTTCCTCATCGTCGAGGACGACTACGAGGCGGAGTCCAACTTCCTGCACGCGCCGACCACGGCCCTGAAGGCGATGGACCGCAGCGGGCGGGTGATCTACATCGGCAGCTTCTCGAAGTACCTCGGCCCGGGCCTGCGCATGGGCTACATGGTCGGCGCGGCGGAGTTCATCCACGAGGCGCGCATGCTGCGCCGCCTCATGCTGCGCCACCCGGCGACCAACAATCAGCGCACCCTGGCGCTGTTCATCGCCGGCGGCCACTACGACGCCCTGGTGCACCGCCTGCAGCGCGACTTCCGCACCCGCTGGGAAACCATGGGCGCGGCGCTGGAGCGCCACCTGCCGCAGTTCCGGCGGCGGCCGTCCTGCGGCGGCACCTCGTTCTGGCTGGAAGGGCCGCGCAGCCTCGACACCGACATCCTGGCCCGCGAGGCGCTGGGCGCGGGGATCGTCATCGAGCCCGGCTCGGCCCACTTCCTCTCGGCCAAGCCGGCGCGCAACTGCATGCGCCTGGGCTTTTCCTCGATCGAGCCGAACCGCATCGGGCCGGGCCTGGAAGCGCTGAGCCACCTGGTGGCGCGCGCCATGCAGTTGGGAAACTAGTGCGAAACAGGTCTCAGGCGTTCATGACCTTGTCGATCTGCGCCTGGTCCAGGGTGTCCATGTTGCCGTTGATGACCGACGAGGCGACATCGACGAAGCTCTGCAGCTTGCGGGTGACATTCTCGACGCCGAGCTGCAGCGGGCCTTCCTCGCCGGCCTCGATCAGGCCCTTGATGCGCGGCATGGCCTCCAACACCAGGCGATCCATCGCGGCGACCGTGGTATCGAAGGCCTGGCGGAAATTCTCCGGCGCATTCTCGTAGGCGAGGATGGCGAGTTCGGCATCGGAAAAACCGCTGTCGCGAAAATGCTGGGCATAGCTCTTCGGCTGCCATTCGGCGGCATCCTCATAGCATTCCGGCATCGACGGGATCATCTCGAGCAGCATGATGATCTCGTTGAAGTGGTTCAGGTAATCCGTTGCCAGCAATGTGTTTTGATTGATGTTCTTGCCGCGCACCAGGAGGCGGTAGGTGCCCGTAAAGCCCGCACCGCGCGCGCCGGCATCCGCGTCGCCGCCCGGACGCCGCGCGACGGCTTCGCTGGCGTCGGCTTCTGCCAGGGCTTTTGACGAGTTTGACACCATAAGTTGTTTTCCCGCCGTCCGAAATCGCAGGGCGGCGACCTGCTTGAATCCGGACCCATTCAAGCATCGGGGCGTTTAAGTTTCCTTTCGAAAAAAGCGAAGGGGTTCAATACCCTGCGCCGGGACGCGCATTCGTTGAATAGGTCATGCAGGCAATTCTATTCAGGGAGTCAGATAAAGAAATCTGCCGCCGTATACTCGGAAATATTGGTGTAGTAGAGGGTTATTTCCTCGCCGCCCTCAATAGAGCGCAGCGCCTCGAGACTGGCCCACAATCCGATGTCGTCCGCCGTCCAGCGGACAACGGCATTGGGTTGCTCGGAGTGGTTGCAGAAAGTGAGATTCCCGAACGCCAGGAGGCAATCATGGCCGCCGGCCGGCGCGGGCTCGTCAGCACCGGTACCGGCGGCGAAGGCCTCGGGATCGACGAAGGTGTAGGCGAAGAGGGCGGTGCGGTCGACCAGGCTGCGGTCCTCGGCCCCCAACCGTACCACCGGTGCCCGCTCGATGACGGTACCGGCCGCGATCGCCTCGCTGGCCAGCAGGCCGCGCCCCTTGCCGGTGATCTTCGCCAGCCTGAACATACGCCTCACGCTCCACTACGGTGCCGCGAAGCGCATCGTTGCACAGGCTCCCCCAAAGCGCCAAACAGGGGAGCGCCAAACAGGGGAACGCAAAACGGCGCGGGGAGGGCCCGCGCCGTCAGCCAGGGTCAGTCGGAAGGGAGAGTCAGGAGTCGAGGCCGCGGTTCAGGGCCTGCAGGGTCAGCCGGCTCACGTCGTCGCGGGTCAGGCCGCGGGCCGCCAGCTGGCGGTCGGAGAGCCCGGAGAGCTGGCCGTAGAGGCGATTCGCCGCCTGCGCACCGGCGAAAGCGGCGGCGCAGCGGGCGAAGAACTGGCCGACGTTCTCCAGCGGGTGGAAGCTGACGGTCTTTGTTGCAGTCGCAAACATCCGAGTACCTTTCAGTGAGCGAACGTTGGTGTACGTTTAATGAACTAGCTGAAATATATATATAATCGGTGGTATACCAGAACAAGCAGAAAATGTTGCATTGCATCATAAATCCCGCATATCTGGTATACCACAGCCGCATGGCGGGGCCGCCCGGGGGCGCTGCCGGACTGTCGGCCGCCCCTGCTTGCGGCGCCGGCCGCCTCTCAAGTAGGCTCCGCCCCGCCGCTCACCGCCCCTCCGGCCCGCCAATCACACA
>DAIQBR010000041.1:5636-6054 GCA_036781105.1 Kiloniellaceae bacterium | reverse complement strand
AAGAGAGACCGATCCAATGACCAAGCTTGCCTTTCTCGGGCTCGGCGTCATGGGCTTCCCCATGGCCGGGCATCTCGCCGCCGCCGGACACGAGGTGACGGTCTACAACCGCACCGCCAGCAAGGCGCAGGACTGGGTCGCCCGCCACGGCGGGGCCGCCGCCAAGACGCCCAAGGAAGCCGCCACCGGCGCCGAGATGGTGTTCTCCTGCGTCGGCAACGACGACGACCTGCGCAGCGTGATCCTGGGCGAGGAGGGTGCCTTCGCCGGGATGTCCCAGGGCAGCATCCTGATCGACAACACCACGGCCTCGGCCGAGGTGGCGCGCGAACTGGCGGAGATCGGCAAGCAGAAGGGCATTGCCGTCATCGACGCGCCGGTTTCCGGCGGCCAGGCCGGCGCCGAGAACGGTGCCCTG
>DAIQBR010000041.1:3484-5626 GCA_036781105.1 Kiloniellaceae bacterium | reverse complement strand
ACCTTCGCGCGCGCCCAGCCGGTGATCGACGCCTTCGCCCGCGCGGTCACCCTGATGGGGCCCTCCGGTGCCGGCCAGCTCACCAAGATGGTCAACCAGATCTGCATCGCCGGGCTGCTGCAGGGCTTGTCCGAAGGCATGAACTTCGGCCTCAAGGCGGGCCTCGACATGCAGAAGGTGATCGACGTCATCGGCAAGGGCGCCGCGCAGTCCTGGCAGATGGACAACCGCGCCGCCACCATGTGCGAGGGCAAGTTCGACTTCGGCTTCGCCGTCGACTGGATGCGCAAGGACCTCGGCATCTGTCTCGCCGAGGCCGAGAACAACGGCGCGCGCCTGCCGGTGACCGCCCTGGTCGACCAGTTCTACGCCCAGGTCCAGGCGCGTGGCGGCAACCGCTGGGACACCTCCAGCCTCATGCAGCTGCTTGCCAAGGATTGAGGGCGCCGCCACAATTCGCCTGCCGCTGACCTGAGTCGCCGCGCCAAGGAGTACGCCCTCGTGTCAGCAGAGAGTTTCCTGTTTCAGGCCTGTGTGGCGGGCCTCTTCGCCACCGCCGTCCTCGACATCTGGCAGCGCCTCGTCCACGCCGCGACCGGCATCCCGCCGGCGAACTGGGGCCTCATCGGCCGCTGGTTCGCCTGGCTGCCGCGCGGTCGCCTGGTGCACACACCGATCGGCGACACCGCCGCGGTGCAGGGCGAACTGGCGCTCGGCTGGGCCATGCACTACCTGGTCGGCCTCGCCTACGGCTTCGCCTATGTCGGCCTTATCGTCTACGGCCTCGACCGCCAGCCCAGCCTGCTGAACGGCCTCGTCTTCGGCGCCTGCTCGGTGGTGATCCCCTGGTTCATCCTGCAGCCCGGCCTCGGCATCGGCGTCATGGGCCGCAAGACGCCCAGGCCGGCCATCCCGATCCTCAACGCGCTGACCAGCCACCTCGTCTACGGTGTGGCGCTCTTCGCGGGGACCTGGCTGGCGGCGGGGATCTGACGCGCAAGGCGCATCCGCATACCGAGGAGTCCCGCTATGCCGGGCATGCAAGCGATCCTGGAGGACATCCACAGCGAACTCCAGGAACTGGAAGACCGGGGCAAGGTAGCGACCTACATTCCAGAGCTGGCCAAGATCGACAACCGCAAGTTCGCCATCGCCGTGGCGACAATCTCGGGTGAGGTCTTCGCCGTCGGCGATGCCTCCGAACCATTTTCGATTCAGAGCATTTCCAAGGTGTTCACCCTCACGCTGGCGCTCGGCAAGTTGGGCAACGCGTTGTGGCGCCGGGTCGGGCGCGAGCCTTCCGGCAACGCGTTCAATTCGATCGTTCAGCTGGAGTATGAGAAGGGCATCCCGCGCAACCCCTTCATCAATGCCGGCGCCATCGTTCTGAGCGACGTCATTCTCGCCGGGCACCAGCCGGGAGAGGCGATCGCCGAGATCCTCCGCTTCATCAGGTCGCTCGGCGACGACCCCTCGATCAGCATCGACCCGGCCGTGGCAAAGTCCGAGACCGACACCGGGTTCCGCAACGTCGCCCTGGCCAACTTCATGCGCGCCTTCGGCAATCTCGATCACCCGGTCGACATGACCCTCGTCTATTTTCACCAGTGCGCGATTGCCATGAGCTGCCGGCAGCTTGCCCTGGCCGGCCTGTTTCTCGCCAACGGCGGCGTGAACCCGTTGAGCAACAGCCGGATCATCTCCAGCGAGCGGGCCCGCCGGATCAAATCCTTGATGCTGACCTGCGGGCACTACGACGGTTCGGGAGACTTCGCCTTCCGCGTCGGCCTGCCGGGCAAGAGCGTCGCCGGCGGCATCCTGGCCATCGTGCCGGGCATCGCCTCCATTGCGGTCTGGTCGCCGGGCCTCAATGCCAACGGCAACTCGCTGATCGGCACCCTGGCCCTGGAGCGCCTGGCCCAAGGCGCCGCCTGGAATGTCTTTGGAGTCTGACTTCCCGTTGCGAAGAGCGGCAGTCGAGGCGCGCTAGCGCCGCTCGGCCTGCTTGGCGGCCTGCCAGAGGTCTTCCAGGGTCTCCAGGGTCTGGTCCTCGGCTCGTTCGCCCAGAGCTTCAAGGGCGGCTTCCATCGCCCTGAAGCGGCGCTCGAATTTGGCATTGGCGCGGCGCAGCGCAGTTTCCGG
>DAIQBR010000041.1:1719-3456 GCA_036781105.1 Kiloniellaceae bacterium | reverse complement strand
CACGAAGAGCAGGTCGCCGACCTCGTCCTCCAGCCGGTCCGGGTCGCCACCCTGCTCGATCTCCTCGCGGATCTCGCCCAGTTCCTCGTCCAGCTTGTCGAAGACCTGCTCGACATGGGGCCAGTCGAAGCGCACCCGCGCGGCGCGCTTCTGCAGCTTCTCGGCGCGCAGCAGGGCGGGCAGGGCGGCAGTCACGCCGTCCAGCGCGCTCGGCACCGCGCCCTGACCGTTTTTGTGCTCGGCCTTGGCGCGGCGTTCGGCCTCCTTCTGCGCACGTCGTCGGCGGTGGCCGCCTCGTGGTCGCTGAATACGTGGGGATGCCGGCTGACCATCTTGTCGCCGATCCCGGCAGCCACGTCTTCGAAGCCGAAATGGCCGGCTTCCTCGGCCATGCGGGCGTGGAACACCACCTGCAGCAGCAGGTCGCCGAGCTCGTCCTTCAGCGCCGCCATGTCGTTCTGCTCGATGGCGTCGGCGACCTCGTAGGCTTCCTCGATGGTGTAGGGCGCGATGGTGGCGAAGCTCT
The DNA here is from genome assembly GCA_036781105.1 of Kiloniellaceae bacterium. Taxonomy (GTDB): domain Bacteria; phylum Pseudomonadota; class Alphaproteobacteria; order Kiloniellales; family Kiloniellaceae; genus Pelagibius. The sequence continues at coordinate 2,930 of DAIQBR010000041.1, read as the reverse complement.
GCTTCACGTCCCAGGGGCAGCCGCTTTCCGGGTCGCGCAGCCGCGCCATGATGGCGAGCAGACGGTCGATCGGGCGGCCTGATTCGAGAGGGCCGGACTCGGAGGGGCTGTCGGTCATGGCGGCCAGACTAGACAACACGGCCCCCGGCAGAAAGGGGCGGGCGGAAAAGGCCTGCAGGATTCCTGTCCATTGTGATTAACAATCTGCAAAGACCTGATCGACTAAGGTTTCTCAATGATGCATTCCCAGGCGCTGGCAAGGGTGGAAGAAGATCGCCTCTTCTTCAGTCCCGTCTCGCGCAGAGTCTACGACCATTGGCAGAGGCTGGCGCTGCAGCGCGGCGGCGTTCCCTTCCGGGAAGACCTAAATCCCGCCGACGTCCCGGGGCTGCTGCCGTACCTCTTCATCGTCGAGAAGATCAGGGAGACCGGGCGCTTCTTCTTCCGCCTGTCCGGCACCGCCATTCGCGACATCATGGGCGCCGAGAACACCCGCCACTTCCTCGACGAGCTGCTGCACGGCGACGACCTGGCCACCGTCGCGGCCATGTTCGACCAGGTGCTGGGGCAGGGCGTCTGCATCCGCTCCATCGAGGGGCTGACCTACAGTGACCGCAGCTACCTGCGGGTCGAGATCGTGCGCCTGCCGCTGCGCGCGGCCGACGGCGACTGCCGCCTGGTGCTCGGCTGCCTGTCGCGGATCGGCAACGACGACCGTCCCACCCCGGGACTGGGCCAGGTGAAGGACAAGCAGGTCATCCAGATCGAAAACGACGTGCTGCCCCGCAAGGCTTTCTGATCCCCCAAACGCCTTGCGGCGGCCCCCGATGGGGACCGCCGCAGCGTTCTTCCTGTCCGGACCGGCGGTTCAGCCGGCCGGGCTCACGCAGTAGCTCTCGTAGGTGTTGGCTTCGCTCCACTCCACGACCTCGTCGTGGTCGTCCAGGTGGATCGAGAACTGGCAGACGCCGGAGAACCCGGGGGTATAGCAGCCGTTGGGGATCGGCAGGCTGATCAGCACCTGGCCGTTGGGCGCGAGGTTGCCGATCGTGTGGGCGGGCGCCGCGCCGGCATTGGGGAACATCGGCGTCCACTGGAAGCCGCCGCTGTCGCTGCCGCCCGCATTGCGGATGTAGAAGCGGATGACGGTCGGCGTGCCGCCGGTCGGCTTCTTGACGCAATAGCTGTGGGGAGGGAAGCCCTCGGGCAGG
>DAIQBR010000041.1:480-1617 GCA_036781105.1 Kiloniellaceae bacterium | reverse complement strand
GTGGCGACCTTGTTGGGGCCGGTCGGCCGCGTGGCGCGCTTCACCTGGATCTGCTGCGGGCGCGACGGCTTCACCGGCTCGGTCTTGGCCGGGGCCAGCTGGGCCGGCAGGCGGCGCAGCTGAGAGGCGTCGCGGGCATAGCCGTCGAAGCTGAAGACGGCCATCGTGGTGATGGCGGCAAAAGCCGCCAGGGCGGTCAGGGTGATGGGGCTCTTGCACATGGTTCTGTTCCTTCTGCGGGTCCGCGGCTGGGGACGCGAACGGTTGTGATACCCGTCAGTCGCAACGCCGCGGCGGGAGGTTCAATCCACCGCCGGACAAAGATGCGGCCGGCGCACCTCCGGAGAGCGCCGGCCACTTGAAGGAAGCTTTCGGGGCAGGGGTCAGTTCGCCGGCTTCAGCTGCAGGCGGCGCGTCGGGCGCGGGTCCGGGTCGGGCTTGCCAGGGGCCTGCTTGAAGCCGCCGCCGGGGATCGCGATGCCGCCGATCTTGCCGTCGCCGTCGCAATCGATCTTCACGTTCGCCCGGATGAAGAAGCTGTTGTTCTCATCGGTCTCGGCGACCTGCTTGTTGGCGTCGTAGACCACCTTGATGACGTTCATGCCTTCCTTGAGATCCAGGCTGAACTTGTGCCAGTCGATGCTCTCCTTGGACTTGAGGCCGCCGGGCACGTTGTGGGTGTGCGCCAGGGTGGCGCCGACGTAGGTCTTGGTGACGAAAGCGCCGGCGTTGCCGAAGCCCTTGTTGTGGGTGCGGTAGGCGACCGGCCGGATGCGGCAGAGGTTCTTCTGCGGGCCGACCTGGGTGGCCTCGGCCTGGCCCGGCGTCAGCTCGCCGGTCTGGCCCCACTTCACCGGCCCGCTCACCAGGACGAAGCCCAGCGTGGTCGGGATCAGGTCGGGCAGGTCGGAGGTCAGCACGGCACCGCCCGGCAAGGGTTGGACCTGGGCGAACGCCGGCGCCGCCGTGGGGCCAGCCAGGGAGAGGGTCAAAGCGCTCGCGGCAAGCAGGCTCGCCAGGCCGCGGGTGAAGGTCGGTGTCATCTTCATCTCCTCGCAAGTCGTGGGTGGCCGCCCCGCAGGGGCAGTTCCTGACAGGTCGGTCGCGCGCCGGGCCCGCAGGGTTAATCGGCAAATT
>DAIQBR010000041.1:0-401 GCA_036781105.1 Kiloniellaceae bacterium | reverse complement strand
GGCTATACTTCACGGCGGGGGACAGGCAACAGGGAGGTTGAGGGGTGATCATCGCCAGCCAGATCCGCCGCCGGGCGGCAAGCTTCGTGCTGGCGGCCCTTGCCGCCGGCAGCCTAACGGTCTTTCCGGGCGCCGCCCTGGGCGCCGGCTACACCGTGGATGTCGCCGAGTTCGTGGTTTCAGTCGGCGACGGCGAGGGCAACGAGCGCCTCATTGCCTCCGACCTGGTGCCCTATCTGCCGAACCGGGCCTGCTTCGGCTGGCGCATCCGGCTGGCCGAGGCGCCGACCTTGGTGCGCGTGCGCGAGGTGCTGCAACTGCCCGAGGCGCCGAGGTTCTGGAGCGGCGAGGACGATGCCTACAGTCCGCACAGCTACTCCGCCGACCGCACCAGGGCCACC